>JAVXGR010000001.1:0-86063 GCA_036657335.1 Clostridium sp.
AGCTTTTAGCAAAATCGGACACATTGAACAGGGAATTAAACAAGATTTATAGATTTTTATAGATTTTTGGCAACGGAGATGTAATGTTTTATCCTTTAATGATAAACTTGAAAAACAAGGAAGTAGTCATTATTGGTGGTGGAAATGTTGCTCTTAGAAAGGCAAAAAAATTCTTGGAATATGAGGCTAATGTAAAGGTTATTTCAAAGAATTTTGCAGAGGGCTTTAAATTACTTTATAGCGATTATAAAGGGAAGCTTGTTTTGATTAAGGGGGTTTTTCATGAAAGCTTCATAGAAAAATCATTTTTAGTAGTAGCTGCCACAGATGATGGGAATTTGAACAAATATATATCCACATATTGTATGGACAAAAATATTTTATGTAATGTAGCAGATAGTATGGAATTATCAGATTTCATAGTTCCATCTACTATAAAAAGTGGAGATTTAACCATATCCATTTCAACCTTAGGCAATAGCCCCTCATTGTGTGCTAAAATAAGAAAAGAACTTCAATCTGTTTATGATGAGTCCTATGGAGAGTATGTGGATTTATTGGGGCAGTGTAGAAAAATTATTTTAGAAAATTTTAAGGATGAAGGGGAAAAAAAGAGGATTCTGAATTCTCTTATAGACTTTAATAAGGAAGAACTTCAAGATTTAATGAAAAGAAACTTTAGAGTTTAAATAAAACCTTAGAATTTTAACATTATAAAAGGTAAAAGGTAAAAGGTAAAAGGTAAAAGGAGTAAGTATATGAAGATAGTTATAGGCTCAAGAGGAAGTACATTAGCATTGCACCAAAGTAATTGGGTTATAGGTAGATTAAAGGAAGAAAACCCCGGCTTAGAATGTGAATTAAAGGTGATTAAAACAAAGGGTGATTTAATACAAAATGTGGCATTAGATAAAATTGGTGATAAAGGACTTTTTGTAAAGGCAATAGAGGATCAATTATTAAGTGGTGACATAGATTTAGCAGTTCATAGCATGAAGGATATGCCTTCAAAGTTACCAACGGGACTAAAATTTTCATATGCACCTATTAGAGTGGATAATAGAGATGTTATGGTTTTAAAGGAAGGATACAACTCCATTGATGAATTGCCAAAGGGAGCCACTATTGGTTCAGGTAGTAAAAGACGTAAATATCAAATATTAAAGTATAGGCCAGATTTTAATATAGTGCCTATAAGAGGAAATATAGATACCAGAATTAGAAAGATAAGTGAAGAGAATTTAGATGGAATTATTTTAGCAGCGGCAGGAATAGAGAGGTTAGATTTTAAGAATAGAATAAAAAATAGCATTGAATATATAAATAGAGATATTATTTTGCCAGCTCCAGCTCAAGGAATATTAGCTTTAGAAATAAGGGAAGATAGACAAGATATAAATGAACTAATTAAGTCAATAAGAGATGAAAAAACAGAAATTGAAAGAGATGCTGAAAGAGCATTTTTAGATGGGGTTCAAGGTAGTTGTCATATACCTGTAGGTGCTCATTGTGAGGTCTTAGATAAGAAAATAATGCTACAAGGACTTTTTGGAACTGAGGATGGAAGTATTTTAATAAAAAAATCATTAGAAGGAACAAGGGATAAGGCAGCAGAACTAGGATATAAACTAGCTGCTGAAATAACAAAGGAGATGAAAAAATAATGAAGGGCAAAGTGTATTTAGTTGGGGCAGGTCCTGGAGATTATAAGTTACTTACATTAAAGGCCTTAGAATGCGTTAAGAAAGCAGATATAATTGTATATGACAGACTTGCAACTAATAGAATATTAGAAGACGCTAAGGATGGCTGTGAGTTTATATATGTTGGTAAAAAGTCTAGGTATCATACAAAAACTCAAGAGGAGATAAATGATATAATTGCAAAGGAAGCTAAAAGTGGAAAGATAGTTACTAGATTAAAAGGGGGGGACCCTTACGTATTTGGAAGAGGGGGAGAAGAAGGAGAGTATCTTCATGAAAGAGAGATTGACTTCGAAGTAGTTCCAGGAATAACTTCAGCAATTGGTGGGCTATGTTATGCTGGAATACCTATTACGCACAGAGACTACGCTTCATCCTTTCATGTTATTACTGGACATTTAAAAGATGAAGGTAAGGAATTAGAATGGGATGTATTAGCTAAACTCTCAGGCACCCTAGTATTCTTAATGGGAGTTTCTAATTTAGAAAACATATGCAGTAGGCTTATTGAAAATGGAAAAGATAAGGAAACACCAGCAGCTATAATAAATTGGGCAGCAAGATCATATCAAAGAGTTGTTACTGGAAATTTAAGTAATTTACATGGAAAAGCAATGGAACAAAAGATTGGTTCACCAAGTTTGATTGTAATAGGTGGAGTTGTAAATCTAAGAGAGTCTTTAAATTTTTTTGAGGAAAAGCCTATGTTTGGAAAGAATATACTAGTCACAAGGTCAAGAAGTCAAAGTAGCAAATTAAGTGAAAAAATCTTTGACTTAGGTGGCAATGCAATTGAGTTTCCAACAATTGAGATTAAGGAAATCACTCCTAATTATGAACTAGAAGAGGATATAAATAATTTAGAGAATTATAATTATATAGCCTTTACTAGTGAAAATGGAGTTAATATATTTATAAAGAAATTATATAGTATGAACTATGATTTTAGAAAATTAGCAGGAAGCAAGATAATAGCAATAGGTTCTGCTACAGCGGCAAAATTAAGGGACAATGGTCTTATAGCTGATATAGTTCCATCAAAATATATTGGGGAAGCTTTAGTTAGAGAGTTAGCTCCCATGTTAAATAAAAAAGATAGAATATTAATTCCAAGAGCTAAAGACGCTAGAGAGTTTATAGTTACAGAATTAAGTAAGCATTGTGAAGTTAAAGAAGTAAAGATATATGAAACTATTAAGGGTAATGGGAATAGAGAAGAGTTACTAGAGTTACTAGAAGAGGGAAGACTTCATTACATAACATTTACTAGTTCTTCCACAGTAAAAAACCTAGTAGAGATTATTGGAGAAGAGAATTTAAATAATTTAAATAAGGTAAAGATTATTTCTATAGGACCAATTACATCCAAAACTATAGAGGACTATGGATTAAATATTTACAAAGAGGCAAAAGAGTATACAATTAATGGTATGATAGATCTATTAGTAAAGTAGATTAAAAATTATTTATGGAGGAATTTATAATGTTAAGCAAAAGACCAAGAAGACTTAGAGCAAATTCTATAGTAAGGGATATGATTAGAGAAACACAGCTTTCTATGGATGATTTAATTTATCCATTATTTATAGTAGAGGGTGAAAATATAAAAGAAGAAATAAGTTCAATGAAGGGTAACTTTCATTTTTCTATTGATAAATTAGAAGAGGAAATTAAAGAATTAATAGAACTAGGAGTTAAGTCAGTACTTTTATTTGGAATACCTAATAAAAAGGATTCTTGTGGTTCAGAGGCCTATGCTGAAAATGGTATAGTGCAGAAAGCTATAAGAAGGATTAAAGAGATTTCAAGTGAAATTTATGTGGTTACTGATGTTTGTATGTGCGAATATACCTCTCATGGGCATTGTGGAATATTAACTGAAAAAGGCTATGTGGATAATGATAAAACCTTAGAATACTTATCCAATATAGCTATAAGTCATGTAAAAGCTGGAGCTGACATGGTTGCACCCTCTGATATGATGGATGGTAGAATTGGAGCTATGAGGGTAGCATTAGATAATGCAGGTTTTGTTACAACACCAATCATGGCCTATAGCGTAAAATATGCATCAGCTTTTTATGGTCCATTTAGAGAGGCAGCAGGTTCAGCACCAAGTTTTGGAGATAGAAAAACCTATCAAATGGATCCAGCCAATGCATTAGAGGGATTAAGAGAAGTAGAACTTGACATTGAAGAAGGTGCTGACATTGTTATGGTAAAGCCAGCTTTATCATATTTAGACGTTATTAGAAGAGTTAAGGACAACTTTAATATGCCTTTAGCGGCCTACAATGTTAGTGGCGAATATTCTATGTTAAAGTTAGCTGTGGAGCAAGGATTATTAAATGAATCTGCAATTATGGAAAGCTTAATATCAATAAAAAGAGCAGGTGCCGACATAATAATTACTTACTTTGCTAAGGATGTTGCAAGAATGCTTAAGAACAAATAAAAAATATAGTGGAGGAATTGTTATGAGTAACTTTAACAACAAAAAATCAGAAGCACTTTTTATAGAGGCTCAAAAGTATATACCAGGAGGAGTTAATAGTCCAGTTAGAGCATTTAAGTCAGTTGGATTAAATCCTATTTTCGCTAAAAGTGCAAAGGGTTCTAGGCTTTTTGATGTAGATGGAAATGAATACATAGATTTTATCTGTTCATGGGGACCCCTTATATTAGGTCATAGTAATGAAGAGGTTTCAAGGGGAATAGAAGAAGTAGTAGCAAGGGGAACCAGTTACGGTGTTCCAACAGCCATAGAAGTTGAAATGGCAAAGCTAATAGTGGAATCTTATCCATCAATAGATATGGTTAGGATGGTTAACTCAGGAACAGAGGCCACAATGAGTGCTTTAAGAGTAGCTAGAGGATATACAGGAAGAGAGAAAATAATTAAATTTGAAGGATGTTATCACGGACATTCAGATAATCTTTTAGTAAAGTCAGGATCAGGAACTATAACTTTTGGAGTTCCGACAAGTCCAGGAGTACCAGAGGGCACAGTAAAGGATACACTAGTAGCTACATATAATGACTTAGCCTCAGTTAGAAGTATCTTCGAAGAAAATCCGGATAAAATAGCTGCAATTATTGTGGAGCCAGTTGGTGGAAATATGGGGGTAGTTCCAGGAACAATTGAGTTCTTACAAGGATTGAGAGATATAACTAAGGAATATGGAGCAGTATTAATTTTTGATGAGGTTATTACAGGTTTTAGAGTTGCTTATGGTGGGGCTCAAGAAGTATATGGAGTAGAACCTGATATGACATGTTTTGGTAAAATAATAGGTGCAGGATTACCAGTGGGAGCCTATGGTGGAAAAAGAAAAATAATGGAGATGGTATCCCCAGTAGGACCAGTATATCAAGCGGGTACGCTTTCAGGAAATCCACTTGCAATGCATATGGGACTAAAAAATCTTAATATATTAAAAAACAATCCTAATATATACATAGATTTAGAGAATAGAGCTATTAAATTTGAAAAAGCTATGAATGAAGTTATAAATGAGCTTTCAGTAGATGTTACGGTTATTAGATTTAAAGCTATGTTATGTACATTCTTTGCTAAGGGTCAGTTCACTAACTTCCAAGAAGTAATGAAGTGTGATACTGAAAAATATGCTATATTTTTTAGAGAAATGCTTGAAAATGGAATTTTATTTCCACCAGCTCAGTTTGAAGGATTGTTTTTATCAGCTGCACATAGCGATGAAGATATAGATGAAACAGTGAGGGTATTTAAACAAGCATTGAAGGTTGCCTTTAATAAATAAAAAAGTCTATTTAAACAAGCGTTGAATATTGTCTTTAATAAATAAAAATAGTAACCCCTTAAAATTATTAAAGGAGTTACTATTTTTTTTATTTTCGCAGATGTGTTTTTAAATCAGAAAAATATGTGTTTTTAGAGTTTGATCTTTTATATTGCTCCTCAATTGTCTCATAAGTTAGATTCAAACTTGATAAGAGGAATATAAGTTTTTCAACATGATAGTTATAGACAATCTCTATATCTGAATTTATTTCCCCAGTAGGTAAAATAACCTTCAGGTTCAAAGCTTCATAATTTTCAGGACTAAGTGTGCAAACGTTTTTTAGATCCTCTATTATATATAGATGCTTATATAGTTTTAAGAAACTATCAGAAGCTAGGTTATAACTCTTTAATGTATTTTGTTGAGATTTACTATATTCAATTACAAAGTTATTTAAGAGTAAGTCAAATTCCCTTATCTTAGAGTATAGGAGAATTAAGTCCTCCTTATTATCTAGAGTGTATCTGTCGGATACTAAATCTTTTATTAATAATAATATGTTTAAATAACAATCATGAACTTTAACTGAGAGTTTTGGAGGACATACTAAAAAATTCACTAACACGGCAATTATTATTCCTATAGAGGTTTCTAACAATCTAGAAACAGAATAAATAAAGGGATCTTTGTTAGTTATGCTAAGGGTTATAACTATAAAAACAACACATGCGATACTTATAGAGCGTTGAAAATGCAAAATATCACATAAATATATAATACAAGCAACTCCAATACCTATAAAAAATACGTTATTAGGAGCTATTAAAGATATACAAAGAGCTACTATAGAGCCTATGGTAGTACCAAGTAGTCGATTCTTTCCTACGGTATAAGAGTTATATATAGTACTCTCCATAGTTATTACCGCAGCAATGCAGGCAATTGATGAGGATGTAAGCCCCATGAGTTTTGTTATGATGATACATAAAAAAACAGATAAGGCAGTCTTTATATTACGCATACCAATTTTCTTGAAGATGATTTTTTCCATATATAATCCTTTCTTAAACAAAGAAATAAAGAATTTATAAAAATAAGCATCCCATATAGCTTACCTATAGGAGCTAAATAGTTTTAAAAAAATCCTTCATAAGAGTAACAAGGGTATAAACATCTTCTTTACTTATCCAATAATGAGTTACAAATCGCATTTCTCCATTTTCCATAGCGTTAACTTTAATATTATTATCTAAAAGATATTTAACTAGTATTTTACTATCAAAGGATTTATTTTTAAATTTAAAGAAAACCATATTAATCTCTACCCTATTAACATCAACTTCTAGTTCAGGTAGGGTTGATAGGTTAGCAGCCAGTAGCTTTGCATTTTCATGATCATATATCAATCTATCAGTCATATGGTTAAGTGCAACAATACCAGCAGCAGCTAAGAAACCTACTTGTCTTAAACCTCCACCCATTAATTTTCTTTTTTTCCTTGCAATGTTTATAAACTCCTCTGTTCCAGCAATTATAGAGCCAAAGGGAGCACATAACCCCTTAGATAAGCAAATCATAACAGAGTGGCAATATTGAGTAAGGTCTTTTACATCTACATTTAAAGCTATGGCAGCATTAAAGATTCTAGCTCCATCCAGATGTACAGGGATATTATATTGGGAAGCTAAGTCATATATAGATTTCATATTTTCTAAGGGAATAACCTTGCCAGAAGAATGAGCATTTTCAATACATATTAAAGAGGTTTCTGGCATATGTATGTCATAGCCAACACGTATTCTTTTTTCAATGGCTATTGGAGATAAAACATCATTGTCACTATCTATTGTGCGTAGCTGAACACCTGCAATAACAGATGAGGCTCCAACTTCATGGGCTACAATATGACACGAGTCACCTAAAATAACTTCACTTCCTCTAGGACAATGGGTAAAAAGACATAATTGATTTCCAAAGGTACCACTAGGTACAAATAAAGCGGATTCCTTTCCAAGTATAGTAGCAGCTAAAGTCTCTAAAGATTTAACCGTTATATCATCACCATAGACGTCATCGCCAACCTCAGCTTCAAACATTGCAGTTTTCATAAATTCAGGTTGTAATGTAACAGTATCACTTCTTAAGTCTATAAATTTAGTCATTTCATACCCTCCTTAAGATGATTTATTATAGATGTAATTTAAATTATATTTTACGCTATATTATCTCATTAATACAATGTATATACAAGTAAATTTAAATGTAAAAAACTTATTTAAATCTTAATAAGTCAATATCTATAGGAAAAAAATAAAAAAGCTATATAAAAAATCTATATATGAGAAGTTAGCAAAAAAACATAGAAAAAAACATGTAATATATGTGGATAAAAATCCAAATAAATAGTATAATTGATCAGAATATGATTTTTTTGTATAGGTGAGTGAATAAAATGATAGAAACTATTTTATTAGCAATAGTAATTGCTAAATTAAAGGGATATAAAATAAAAGCACTTTTTAAAACATGGACTATATATCCTGTACTATGTTTAGAGTTAATTCTTGTTTTTTTTCAAATAAATACATTTATAGGGAATTATAAATATATAGAATTTGCACCAATATTTAAATCCATATACATGTATACATTATTAATACCATTATTTACTTATAAACTATATCTTAGTGGATTTATAGGATCTATTTGTATATTTATTGGGACTTTAATGAATAGATTTGTTATGACTATGAATGGTGGGAAAATGCCTGTATATCCGTCTTTATCATATTTAACTGGCTATGTAAAGTATGATTCTTTTGATAAGGTAAAAGATATACATATACTAGGTAGCCAGGCTACTAATTACAAGGTATTTACTGATTTTATAGATTTAGGATATAGCATCTTGAGTATAGGGGATGTTTTTATAAGAGTATTTGTGTTTATAATAATTTATAATCTTATAAAAGCAACTAATAGCAAATCTACAAATAAGTAAAAGAATATATTGAAAGTACCAGGATATGAGGAGGATACATAAATGAATGGTTTAAATGCCGGGACATTAGAATTACTACTTAGAGGGATACCAGAGGCTTTTTTAATGGTACTAGCTATACATGCTTTTTCAAAGGAACCTATTAGGTGGAAAAGATATATTTTATCTAGTGTGAGCCTACTAATATGTGCTTATATAATAAATATGTTACCAATTAATTACGGTGTACGTACAATGTTGAATTTAACAATTTTAATTATATTAAGCATTAATATAAATAAAATAGAGGTATTAAGAGCTGTAAAGTCCTCTCTATTTATAGTTATTGCACAATATATATTTGAAGGGGTAAATCTTATACTTATACAATTTGTATTTAAGGCTGATATAAATAAAATTTTAGAAAATAAAATCAGTAGAATTATATATGGAGTACCATCTATAATAATGCTTGCCATAGTTGTGGTAGTATATTATATATTAGTCGTAAAAAAATCCATAGTAAAGAGGGAGTAAACATGGAGAAAATAACTAATAGTATAGCACAAAAAATATCAAGTGAATTGAAATATAATGATGAAAAAAGTCAAGTAATTAAATATGGAATGTTTATACTTATACAAACAATTTTTTCAATCTTACTAGTTGGAATTATTGGAGCTTTATTAGGCGTAATGGTTGAAAGTTTAATAATTTCATTTACAGGGAGTATACTTAGAAAATATTCTGGTGGAGCACATGCTACCAGTGCTGAAAGATGTACAATTATGGGTGTAATTATATGTGTAGGCTTAGCTTTAATATGCATAAAAATATCTCAAAATATTACATTGAATAATATGGCACTACTAGGTATAATAGTAATTACTGTATCATATTTCACTATTTACAAATTAGCACCAATTGATAATCCTATGAAGCCAATAAAAACACATAAAAAAAGAACACGCATGAAAAAGTTATCTTTTTTTATATTAAGTGTATATGTAGTAATAGTAATAGCTTTATTGGCATTACAAATATTCTTTAAGACTAATGTCTTTGAGACAGTTATTTTATCAATATACGCAGGCATTGCGTGGCAAATGTTTACACTTACTAAAATCGGGCATATTTTAACAAATAAAATAGATATGCTCTTAAAATAATTATAAATAAGGAGGGTTTAAAATGAAAAAATTCAATGCAAAGTTTTTAACATTAGTTGCAGCATTAACAACTATAGTAGCGACTACAGTTGCTACTTCAGCATGCTACTGGTTTATGTATCAACCAGAAGAACCAAAATGCTTAAGAGATGAATAGTTGAACCTTGGTAAGGCAGTAATACTGCCTTACCCTACATATTAAACTTTGTAAGGCAGTGATATATGATGAATAATATAGAAAATAATAGACAAAAAAAAATAAATGAAATTTTATCTATAGTAAAAATATCCTCATTATTATTTTCAGCAATTGCTTTTTTTAACTACTTATTTGAGAAAACTATCAAAGAAAACATGACACAGTCATATGATTTTGTATTAATTTTTATATCAGTAATTTTATTTTCTGTAGTTTATGCATTGTGGAATTTTGCTAATAAGAGCAAGTTTGGAAAATATAAAAATATATTGGATATTATTGAATATATAATTTTTATATCAATAGTATTTATATCAATACTATTATCAGGGGCACATGAGAGTGACTACAAGTTTTTATTTCTATTTATTATAATAACAGCTACAATTCAGGGTGGTATGAAAATAGGAGTTGTTATAGCAGTTACTGCTTCAGTATTAATACTAGGTACAGATCTGATGTTTGCACCTAATGAAATAGTAAATGTATGTTTTCAAAATGATTTAATAATGGTAGGAGTATTTATCTTAACTGCATGGCCTTTGGGATTCTATGTAAGGACAGAGGATGAACACATAGAAGAATTGAGATATATGGCTAATGTAGATGGATTAACGGGGACATATAATCATAGATATTTTCACGATAAGTTAAGTGAGGAAATAGCATTAAAACAAAATGAACCTAAATCAATTGCATTAATGTTTATAGATATAGATTATTTCAAGCAATATAATGATACTTATGGTCATCAACAAGGAGACTTTGTTTTAAAGCAATTAGGAGAACTATTGATAAATTGGGCTGGTGAAGATTACATAGTTGCAAGATATGGTGGGGAAGAATTCGCAATTATTTTAAGGAATACATCCCAAGAGCAAGCAGTTATTTTGGCAGAAAATTTAAGAAAATCTATAGAAGATAAGTATTTTGAAGGGGAAGAGAATCAACCAAGTGGTAAAATAACAGTATCCATTGGGGTCTCTCACTATCCTACTAAGGCAAAGAATGATATAGAACTAATTAAATCTGCTGATAATGCACTATATAGGGCAAAATTTTTTAGAAAAAACAGGGTTGAAACATATAATTCTATCTTAGATGAGTTGAAAAATGATTTGGAGGAAAAGGATGAAGATTTAGTTACCTCAATCAAAACCTTAATAAGTGTAATAAACGCAAAGGATAAATGCAGTTATACACATATTGAAAGAGTTGTAATTTATAGCAAACTTATGGCTGAGGAACTTAAATTAGAGCCAGATAAGAAGAAGATGCTTATATACGGTGCATATATGCATGATATAGGGAAAATTAATATTGCTAAGGAGATATTAATTAAAAATACACCTCTTTCTAAGGAAGAGTGGGAAATACTAAAGCAACATCCCACTAACGGAGTTGAAATAATACAGTCAGTGAAATGTCTAGATAACATAGCTACATTAATATTATATCATCATGAAAGATATGATGGTACAGGCTATCCTGAAAAACTTAAGGGAACTGAAATTCCATACTTAGCAAGGGTTCTTACAGTTATTGATAGCTTCGATGCAATGACGTCACATAGGCCATATAATAAGAGAAAGACCTATGAGGAAGGATTTGAAGAATTGCTTAGATGCAGTGGTTCTCAATTCGATACAGAAATAGTTAAAACCTTTATTAAGGTAATTAAGAAAAACATAAAAAATATGTAAATAAGAACATGTTCATTTAAGTAAAAGATCACCTTAACAGGTGATTTTTTTTGTGAGATATTTTATTGGTAATTATAAGAATCACCTTTATATCTTTAAATTAAGTATCCACAACTAAGTAGTGCCTATTATATAATATATGAGGTCTATAGATGAATCCCCTTTTAAAAAACATATATATATATAAATAAAATAGAATTTTAAACATAGTATAGTAGTAAAGTAATTTTAGGGGAATGAGATGGATAAAATCAAATCAATAATTGATATAAAGTATGGACATATAACAGGTAAACTACCCTTAGATACAGTATATTTAAGAGGTGAGGTAACTAGTGAGTCAAGTGGATATGCTTCTAATATTGACATGGTGATACTACAAGGTAGTGATAACAAAGAAAAAATAATACCATTAAATAATGCAGAGGGGTATAATTTTACTATTTTTTTAGGGGATTTTACTGGATTAGGAAAGGATGATATATTTATTAGAGGGCTATATGGTGGGTCAGCAGGATTAAGTTGGAACTATATATATAGTTATAGTCAGGGAGAATACAAGTTGATTTTTAATGGAGAAGATTTTAGTAAAACCTATGGATATGAGGCTAGATATGAAAATCATTATAAGCTTAAGGTAAGCTGCCCAATACTGAAGAAGTCATACCTAATAGATATAAGTAAAGAGGACAAAGTTTATTTGAATATAATTTATGACGAAAAAGAAATATTTAAAAATAATGTAGTACCTATAGTATATGATATTTCATCAATAAATCCTGTGGATTATGGTCTTTGGAAGTATTATGGGTTATTTATAAATCAACGTATAATCGGTCAATCAAACGCAGATACCCTAGGTATTGTTGAGACTTTACTTAGATGGAATGAAGGGGAGTTTAGAGTTTTAACACAAAACATTGCAATTAGAGGATATGAGGATGCTACACTTAAATTTAGTACAAGAATAGAGGTAGATGAAATTATATATATAAGTCCAGAAAATATTAAGCAGGGAGATTTAGAAAAAGCCATATTAGAAGAATTGGAATTTTTCTATGAGGAGGGGTTAAAATATTACTATAATAAAATTGATTTAAATGATAAGGGGTTTCCTGATATTATAGTATATGTATCTGATGTATCAAATAGCAGAGGAGACTTTTTATTGGTTTTCAGGATTGAAAAAGGGGAGTATGTACTTATATCCAAGATATACCCAGTGAAGGCACCTATAATAATATCCGATGAAAAAAATAATAGCTATAAAAATTTAATAACATATGTTGATGATTTAGGAAGCAAGAGAAAACATGTAAATTTAACCTATGACGGAGAAAAATATATTGAAAATCCATTTTTAGGAGATGAAGTTCCATTTAAGAGCACTATATCTGGTATAGGATTGTTTCATGAGAAATATTCTAAGGGAGTGAATTTACTAATAAGTAATAAAACAAATAATAGAATAGGGAAAAATAGAGATTTAAGGAATCTTATTAAGGAATATTTAGAAGAACATAGGGATGAAGACATATCTGTAGAGGATATACAATTAGTAAAAACTACGGAGATACGATTAGGTATTGAATTAAGTAGGAAATATGCAGTTGCATATAAATTTAGGGAAAAGCTTTTTCTTTGTATTATGGATAATTCAAGGAGAAATTTAAGAATAATAATTAATATACATGGTAAGGGAAAAGGAACCCCATATATTAATTATGCATCACTTCGAAAAAAATATATGAAAGATTTGATAATTGCATGGAAGGTATCAACTGATTTATATGAACTTCATGCATATAGCTATGAATACAATAAACTTAAAGACTTGATAGATAAGGAAGTGAAATTTTCTTTTTTAGATATAGTAGATATAAAACCAAAGGATGGAATAGATGAAATTGCAATTTGGAATAATAAATATGGCAAGTATTATGAAATAGAGGTATTAAAGTATAAAGAGGGACATATTATTGAGGATAAAATTTTATCCACAGAATATTGTAAAAAGCTAGTGGAATATTATATAAATTTAATAGAGGGAGATGCATGTAATCCTTCTTATTGGTATTTTTTAGCTTGTGCATTAATAAAATTAGGCAATAAAGCATATGCACTTAAAGCTGCTAATAAAAATTTGACTTTTAATTGTCCATACCCATCAATAAAAGAGGCTGAAAAACTCAAGAAAGAATTAAGTTATATGGATTCAAGTGAAAAAAGAATGGAAGACTACGGTGGAGAGTATATAGAAATAGATTTAATTATAGAAAGAAATGCAAAAAAATATATAAGTACCTAGATTTTAAAGGTATATATATAGTTTTCAGAAAAGTTTACCAAGTATGCATTAGAGCTTACTTTATAAGTTTAAATTAATATAGTTGAATTATTCTAAAAAAGATGTATAATTTAAATATAACTTAATAAAGGCTAGGGGTACCTTTCTGCAAGGTTGAGAGGATTCATTAAATCTAACCCTATGAACCTGATTTGGCTAATACCAACGTAGGGAAGCACAAGGATTTATTAATTATCATTTAAATCATAATGAGCTTACTTTATGTAAGCTCTTTTTTATTGCTTTAAATATGAAAATGATATATATAGGTGTACAATTACAATATATCAGGAGGATTCATTTAATAATAGGATTTAAGGTATATAAGAAATTAATTCTGAAATCATAGGAAGCAATGATAAATCATATAAAGAATGAGAACTTATATAATCAATGATAATTTATAGTTAATAATGAATAATATTACATAAAAGGTGGTGTTGTAATGGTAATAAACGGCAAGAAATACGATTTCAACAATATTTCCATTAAAGAGATGTTGGAAAAATTTAAATTAAATGAGGATAAGGTAGTTGTTGAGGTTAACTTTAAAATAGTACCTAAGGAACAGTATACTGAATTTATTTTAAATAAAGAGGCAGCTGTAGAAATCGTAAGTTTTATTGGTGGCGGTTAATATGAAAATACAATTTAATGAAAGATTTATAGATGTAGTAGAATCAGATACAGCCTTTACTATAAGAGATACGTATAAAAAACATGGGGATATTGTAATTTTAAATGGATTTCCAATTAAAGAAGATGTTGATTTAAAAGAAGGTGACAGGCTTAGTGTAATAAAAAGAGGGGAAAAAATCACTAAGGATGAGCTAAAAATATTGATGAGTTCTAGACATACGCCCTTGGTATATGAAAACTTGAAAAAGGCTACAGTTGCTATAGCAGGACTTGGAGGGCTTGGCTCTAATATTGCACTTTCACTAGCTAGAGTTGGCATTGGTAAATTAATTATAATAGATTTTGATGTGGTTGAACCCTCAAATCTAAATAGGCAAAACTACTACATAGAACATTTAGGAATGTACAAGGTGGAGGCTACTAAGGATATAATTCAGAGAGTCAATCCATTTATTGAAGTAGAAAGTCATAATATATATTTGGATGAAGGTAACATGAGGGAAATATTCAAAGAATGTGATGTTGTAATTGAAGCCTTTGATGATGCAAAATGTAAGGCATGTATTTCAAACCTTATATTAAGTGAGTATCCTGATAAATACTTAATAGCTGCATCAGGTATGGCTGGATATTTTTCTTCTAATACAATTAAAACACGTAGAGCAACAAGTAAGTTATACCTATGTGGAGATGAAGAAAACGAAGCTAAGATAGGTAGCGGACTAATGGCACCTAGGGTATCTATTGCAGCAAATCATATGGCTAATATGGCAATTAGAATATTATGTGGTAAATTAGATGTTTAAATTTAAATTCTTATATAATAATACATAGAAAAGGGGAAATAAAAATGGATAAATTTAAAATTGGTGGAATTGAGTTAGGTTCAAGATTATTTATAGGCTCAGGTAAATATAGTTCAAATAAGTTAATACCTGATATTTTAGAACAGTGTCAGTCAGAGGTTATAACAGTGGCAATAAGAAGAGTTGACTTTGATAATAAAGAAGAAAATATTTTATCCTACGTACCAAAGAATACAATATTATTGCCAAATACTTCAGGCGCAACTAATGCTGAGGAAGCAGTAAGAATTGCAAGACTTGGAAGAGCAATGGGATGTGGAGATTGGATAAAAATTGAAGTTATATCAGATGCAAAGTATTTACTTCCAGATAATGAAGAAACAATTAAAGCTACTGAAATACTGGCTAAAGAAGGATTTAAGGTTCTTCCATATATGACACCAGATTTATATGCAGGTAGAAGATTGGTTGAAGCAGGAGCAGTTGCAGTAATGCCTTTAGGAGCTCCAATTGGAAGTAATAGAGGGCTTCAAACTAAGGAATTAATAAGAATAATGATTGAAGAAATTGATGCTCCAATAATTGTGGATGCAGGTATTGGAAAACCATCAGAGGCTATGGAAGCTATGGAAATGGGAGCAGCAGCAGTTCTAGTAAATACAGCTATAGCTACTTCAAAGGATCCTGTAAATATGGCTAAGGCATTTAAATTAGCTGTTGAAGGAGGAAGATTAGCATATCTTTCTAAATGTGGGGCAGTTTCAAGGGGTGCAAATGCATCTTCACCATTAACAGGTTTTTTAAAATAAATAGTTTTTAGAAAAGAAATTTAGAATAAACAAATCTAAAATAAAGGAGATTTGCATGAGTTTTTATAGTGTGGTGGAGAAATTTAGAGATTTTGATTATGATGCTTACTTTGAGGGAGTTACCTTAAATGAAGTAAGGAAGAGTATATATGAAGAAAGTCCAAGCTATGAGGACTTATTAAACTTGCTTTCTCCAAAGGCAGAAGAACTTCTAGAGGAGATGGCACAAAGAGCAAGCACATTAACCTTACAATATTTTGGTAAATCCATTGGGCTATATACACCAATGTATATAGCAAATTATTGTGTGAATAACTGTGCTTATTGTGGCTATGGAGTAAAGAATAAGATTCATAGGAAACAATTAACGGAAGCTGAAATTGAAATAGAAGCACTTGAAATATCTAAGATGGGTTTTAAACATTTACTTGTTTTAACAGGGGAAAGTGAATATCATACACCAAGTGAGTATGTTATTAACTCCATAAAGAGTCTGAGTAAAACATTCCCTTCTATAGGAATTGAAATTTATCCAATGACTGAGGAGGATTACTCAAAGGTTGTAGAAGCAGGGGCAGATAGTCTAACTGTATATCAAGAGGTTTACAATGAAAAAATATATGATAAAGTTCATATTAGTGGACCGAAGAAGAACTATAAGTTTAGGTTAGATGCTCCAGAGAGAGGCCTTAAAGCAGGAATGAGGGTTATTAATATAGGAGCATTGCTTGGCCTTAATGAGTTTAGAAGAGAGGCTTTTATGACAGCTATGCATGGAAGATATTTAAGAGATAAGTACAATCATGTAGAACTATCATATTCATTGCCAAGAATAAGACCCTTTGGTGGAGAGTTCAATGATATTGTAGAGATAACAGATAAAAATATGGTGCAAGTACTACTTGCTTTTAGGATATTCCAGAAGAATGTTGGTATTAATATGTCAACTAGAGAAAGAGCAGAGTTTAGAGAAAATTTACTACCTTTAGGTGTAACTAAGGTCAGTGCAGGTGTATCTACAGAGGTCGGTGGACATTCTAGTGATGATGTCGGTGCAGCACAGTTTGATATTAGTGATCATAGAAGTGTTGAGGAAATCAAGGAAATGCTTATATCTAAAGGGTATCAACCAGTATTTAGAGACTGGGTTAGAGCACAAGGGTAAAGTGAAAATGGAATTGTACTTAATAACAAATAGAAAACTTTGTGATGAGGATATATTTTTAAATGTAATTAAGGAAGCTTCATATTCTGGTGTAGATAAAATTATTTTAAGAGAAAAAGATTTGCCAACAGTTAAATTAGAAAAGTTATACAAGGATATTTTAAGTGTCATAAATACAGATTGTAAGGTAATAATAAATTCTAATATTAATTTAGCAAAAAAATATGATGCATATGGAGTTCAATTATCTTTTAGAGACTTTATTCAGTATAATGGCAGCTGTGGCATTAAAGAAAATATAAAATTTAATGGAGTTGTGGGGGTATCAATTCATAGTCTGGAAGAAGCCAAGGAAGCAGAAGTCTTAGGTGCAGATTATATTTTGGCTTCCCATATATATCCCACTAAGTGTAAAGAGGGATTAGAGCCTAGGGGAATAGAATTTATAGAAGAAATATGTAAAAACACTATGTTAAAGGTTATAGGATTAGGTGGTATTAGCAAGTATAATTTTCAAGAAGTAGTAGAAGCTGGAGCAAGTGGTATTGCTGTTATGTCGCAGATTATGGGTGCTAATAATATTTATAATAGTGTAAATGGGTTCATAAAAAACTTTTAAAATTAATTTTTCTAATAGTAAAGCCATAAAGCCATTAAAAGCTTTATGGCTTTATCTATGTATTTTAACAGTCTATTTATTTATTCTTACATAGGAATTATTTTATTCTAAAGGTAAAAAATAAACAATTGAAACTCTAAAATGTTAAAAATAGTCACGTATATAGAAGTAACATATTACAAACAATAAATAAGTAATACAAAATAAATTATATGGAGGTTGAACCAATGAAAAAAACCTTAGTATTAGTAATGGCAACATTAATGACCTTTGGTGTAGTTGGATGTAATTCGAATAAGGCAAAAGGAGATGAGACTAAATTAGAGCAAGGCGTTGATAAGGTTGGAGAAACGGCAGAGAAGGTAAAAGAGGATGTAAAAGCTATATTCTTTGGAGAGATGGGTAAGTCAGGAGCCTTTGATATTAAAATATTGGAAGTATCAGAAACAGATACAATTAAATCAGGGGTAGAAGCAAATGATAAGAAAATTAAGGATAAATTTATAGTTGTTAAATTAGAAGTGAAGAATAATACAAAAGATGCTATAGCTTATACAAAATCTGATTTTGTTCTAAAGAATACAAAGGATAACAAGGAATATACGAGAAGTGAAAGTTCACAGATTGCCAATAAGAGAGAAATAGAAATGAACAAAGATTTAAATCATATAGGAGTAGATACAAAAATAGAGGCAGAAACAACTAAAAACACCTATATAGCCTTTGAGGTTCCTAAGGATGTAGCTATTTCAGATACTGTATTAATAAATAAAAATGCTGCAAGTAATGACAAGGCAGTTCAGTACAAATTAGTTAAATAAAGTATTTTAAACAAACTAGTTGGGAATTTATTATCTAAGAAATTCTGTGAAGCAAAAATCTTCAAGTATTATAAAAAATACTTGAAGATTTTTTCATACTATAAGGATTATTTTGAAGATTATATAAGACTCTCCTGGGATTAAAATGAAAAATGCCATTAAAATTTATCAAGAGTAAATTTTAATGGCATTTTCATTTAAAGTTTAAATGAACTTTTTAAAGATACAATTCTATTAAAGATTAACTTATCATTACTGCTGAGCTTAGGATCTACATTAAAGTATCCATGTCTAAAAAGTTGATATTTATCACCTTTTTTGGAGTCCTTAGCCCTTGGTTCTATAAAACCTTCCATTATAGTTAATGAACTTGGATTAATCTGTTCTAAGAGATTTTTATCTCCCTGTGTTTCATTATCTAAAACTAATGGTTCATATAGCCTAAATTCTGCTGGAATAGCTGAATTTGCATCAACCCAATGAATAGTTCCCTTTACTTTTCTACCAGTAAAGCCTGAACCGCTCTTTGTTTCTGCATCGTAGGTACAATGTATTTCTGTAACTCTACCAGTTTCATCTTTTACAATTTCATTACATTTTACAAAGTATCCACCTTTTAGTCTAACCTCATTACCAGGGAATAGTCTAAAATATTTTTTAGGTGGATTCTCCATAAAATCTTCTCTTTCAATATATAACTCTCTTGAGAATAAAACAGCTCTTTTACCAAGCTCTTCCTTGTCAGGGTTGTTTTCTATATAAAGAGTTTCTTCTTGATTTTCAGGATAATTTGTTATAATTAACTTAAGTGGATCAATAACAGCCATTAATCTTGCAGTTTTAGGGCTTAGATCCTCACGAAGGAAGTACTCTAACATTTGAGCATCTACAACAGAGTTAGACTTAGCTAT
This sequence comes from Clostridium sp., assembly GCA_036657335.1. Taxonomy (GTDB): domain Bacteria; phylum Bacillota; class Clostridia; order Clostridiales; family Clostridiaceae; genus Clostridium_D. Next base: position 19,636 of record JAVXGR010000001.1, read on the forward strand.
ACCTATCTCCTTACAAAAGTTTCTTATTGATTCAGGGGTATAACCCTTTCTTCTAAGACCTGCAATGGTAGGCATCCTTGGATCATCCCAACCATCAACTACACCTTCATCAACTAAGATTTTAAGCTTACGTTTACTCATTACAGTATTGGTTATATTAAGTCTTGCAAACTCAATCTGTCTTGGAGTAGATTCCATGTCACAGTTGGATACAACCCAGTCATATAAAGGTCTGTGATCTTCAAATTCTAAGGTACATAGGGAATGTGTTATTCCTTCAATAGCATCCTCAAGGGGATGAGCGAAATCATACATAGGATAAATACACCATTTATTTCCTGTATTATGATGTTCCGCATGGGAAATTCTATAAATTATAGGATCCCTCATATTCATATTAGGAGAAGACATATCAATCTTAGCTCGTAATACTTTGCTACCATCAGCAAATTCACCTAATCTCATTTTATCAAAAAGATCTAGATTCTCTTGAATTTCACGGGTTCTATATGGACTTTCCTTGCCAGGTGTTCTTAGGGAACCCCTATACTCCTTCATCTCATCTGGTGATAACTCACATACATAAGCAAGCCCCTTTTTAATTAAAAGTTGAGCTCTTGTATACATTTCATCAAAATAATTTGATGCAAAGAATAATTCATCCCATTGATATCCTAACCAGTTTACATCTTCTTTTATAGATTCAACATATTCAACTTCTTCCTTTGTAGGATTAGTATCATCAAATCTTAAGTTTGTTCTACCGTTGAATTCCTTGCCTAGACCAAAACTTAGTATAATTGCTTTAGCATGACCTATATGCAAATATCCATTTGGTTCCGGTGGAAAACGAGTTACAATAGTATTATGTTTTTTTGAGCTTAAATCATCTAAAATTATATTACGTATAAAATTTGAACAATTGTTATCATTAACCATATTATCATTCCTTTTTTGAAGTTTATATACTTTATAATATATCATAACTTTTCTAATCAATCCATATAAGAGATATAAAACAGGGTATATTTTTATTATTATCTAATATTAAACTTATTTTCTAAGAAGGGAGTAGGAGAATAAGTAGAGGGTATTCCAAGGATAACAAGTAAAAAAATAAAAGATGAAAAAAATAAGTAAGGATTATTTTTGACTTATAGTATAAAACATATAAATACTATAATAGAAATAGATTATAATATATAATAGAAATAGCGATAGAAATAGCGATAGAAATAGCAATAGAAATAAAAATAGAAGTATGTATATAGATATATATGTAGATATATATGTAGATATAACTGTATAATTTGGCAATTGTGAAGATTTAGGAGGATATATGGAAAAGAATTGGGAAAGATGTATTCCTTTTTTGAAAATAAATAAGGAAGTAGCTACCTTGCTTTTTAAAAACTTTAGTAAAGAAGCTGAAGTTGAAGAAATAAAAGAAATCAATGAGGGATGTAGGAATACAAATTATTCAATAAGGTTAAAGAATTCAACTTCATTGTTCTTACTTAGGATTTTTAATGAAAAAGATGAAAGCTTTAATAGAGAGGAAGCATTATTAAATTTATTAAAAGAAGAAATACCTATGCAGAGAATATATTATTTAGGAAATAGTAGTGAAATTAATGGTAGAAATTATGGCATATATAGCTTTGTAGAAGGCATTTCCTTAAGAGAATTTGTTGGCAATGGAAATAAAATTACTAGTGAATTCATGGGGGATATAGCAAAAAATCTAGCTATAGTACATAATCATAGCTATGATGAAATAGGATTTTTAGATGGAGATTTAAGGATTAAAGATAAATTACCACCATTATCACAGTGGTACAATATGTTTTTAGGAAAAAGAGCTAGGTCAAGATTGGGGCATAATATTATAAATGAAATTATGAAAATTATTCATAAGAATAAAGTTCTATTAAATCACTTAGATAATTGTCCCTCTCTTGTTCATGGAGATTTTCAAGGTGCAAATCTCTTAATATATAATGGAAGGCTAAATTGTGTATTAGACTGGGAATTTGCAATGGCAGGGCATAGATTAGGAGATATAGCCCAATTTTTTAGGTATGAAGAATATTTTAATGAGGAATTAGTAGAAAAATTTGAAATAGTATATAATAACTATGCCAATAAAGAATTATGTAGTAATTGGTATAAAATATCAAAGTTAATAGACTTAGCTACATTGATACAAATGATAGACACAGAAGAGGAGTTGCCAGAAAAATATAAGGATATTAAGAAGCTAATTATTTCCTATTTAAAGATATTATCTTAAAGATATTATCTAGCTACAGAATATACATAAGTAGCACTGCGAAACACCAGTACTGTTATAGTTTCATTATAAATACTATGTGATATAATATTTATAATACATCATTGTATAAAGGAGGGTGATACTGTGGATTTAACATATTATATGTCACTTAGTGAGGCTATAGAATCTAATAAGATTTATGCTCATTCTATAGTGGAAGAAGATAATTATATAAGTTTAAAAGAAATAGAAAACTATGATTTACCCATAGGAGAAATACTAAAAAACAATTTTATATATGAAATAAAACCAGTTAAGGGTGGATTCCTTTTAAATGAAGAATTATCCTACAAGGATTATAAGATAAATGAATTAAATCTTAGAATTCTAAAGGAAGATATACTAGAGAGGCTAGATAGTCATGAGGAGGTAATTGAGTTATACACCTCAGTACAGGGAAGAGAGTGCCTAGGAATTAAGGAAGAGAATATAATAGACTTACACTGGAAAGAATTTTCAGAGCAAGATATTGAGCTATCCAATGGAAAATATATAATTATAGGAAACTTCATCTTAGAAAATATTATTGGTATCTCAAATACAATGATAGTAGATGAAAGAGTGGTACATGGCTTAGACCTAAGTTTTTCTGAAAATAAGGTAACCTTTGATTTTATATGTAAGAGTAATAATAAGGTAGGTACCTATGATTTTATAATAGAGGGAGGATATGAGGAATTAAGCGAAGACTTCATAGTAGATTTAACTAGAAGAGAAATTAAAATCGATGATATAAATTATGAGGATGATGAGGTAATAGTAGAAAATCTTATTATTAATAATAGAATGATTTCAGTATATACATCAGTAGTATATACCTATGAATCTCAGGGAGAAGATGATAATAGTGATTTATATGGGAATATTCTATATAAACTTTATAAAAAAAAGAAGGCCATCCCCAAAAAATTAGCAAGAGAAAATATAGTTTTAATAAGGGTACAGGGTGATTTTAAAGATAGGTTTACTGAAAAAGTAAACAGTGTATCAATTAAATTTTCTGATATACATAAGAAGTCTTTAGTACAACAGGAGTTAACAATTCTATATGGAGAACAAACTGAAAAAATAATATATGCTGATCCTGAAACCAAGGAAGAAAGAATATGTTATATAAAAGAATTAAGCTTTTTAGATAGTGGTAGCAAAATTAAAGACAATAAAGAAGAGTTCATAGAGGATAATATAGCATTAATAGATGGCAATGAACTAGCCCTACATTATGATAATCCTTGTGATGACATAAGACTAGAATTCTATGAAAAAGATTATTTAGATGAAGTCTTATGTAATTATCAAAAATATGAATATGAGCATGATTATAATGATGAAATTGAAGAATTTAACGAAAATGATGAAATTGAAGAATTTAATGAAATAGAATATAAATCTAAGATAACATTTATAAAGAATCATGAAAATAGTAACGAAAAAATATATAATAAAGATATAGTGGAAGAAAGTGATGAAGAGGTATTAGAAAAATGTGAACTAGAGTTATTTAGTATAACTAAAATAAGAAGGATGGATAAAGAATATACATTATATAGGCTGTAGCTTTAGCAATTTGCGTAGTTTGAGGAGTTGCACTAGAAATAATTAGAAGCAATAGAATTAGAAAACAGGTAGTTTAAATACCTTATTGTAAATAATTTTTTTCTAGTAAGACATTTAGTTTGAAATAAATATATTTTCTTATGAATAATTTTACAAAAAAACAATTATTTTTTAAATTAAGCTTGATTTTACAATTTATGTGTTGTAGGATATAAGAGTAATAAAATTACAACTGTGAAATTTATAGGTATAACTATAAAAAAAAACAGAAAAAAATTTCCATTATATGTTGCTATTTTTCTAAATGTAGATTATAATCAATAACGGTGGATTAGTAATTGCCAAATGGATTTGATTATGGGTTATATGTAATATTAATACAAAATTATCTATGGAAAATTTAATAGAAGATGATTTGCTTAAAAAACAACTTGATTTTTCATTGCATATGCTATAGAATAGAATCATATTTAAATTACAACTATACCAGTTATTGGTTACAAATATTATAATTGACATAGTGGTCATATAAATATTTTAACTTAAAAGAGGTGCACTAATGTTAGATTGGAACAAAAATCAAAAGAAAAGAATAGGGGATATGCTTTTAGCTAGTAATGTTATTAGTGAGGTACAACTTAAAGATGTACTTACTCTTCAAAAAAGTAGTGGGAAAAAAATAGGCGAACTACTAATAGAAAAAAGGTATATAACAGAGGAAGAGCTAGCAGAATTTTTATCTAAACAATTAAATATTGAACTTGTATCCTTAACGGATATTTCAATTAACAACGAATGTACCCAGATAGTTTCAAAGGAAATATCTGAAAGATATAAAATAATGCCATTTGAATTATCTGGAAATAAACTTAGTGTTGCAATGAGTGATCCTCTTAACATTATGGCCATAGATGACCTTAAGATAATGACCAGAAAGAGAATAATTCCATACATTGACACCTTAAGCTCCATAAATAAATCAATTAAAAAATATTATAACAAACAAGATAATGTACAAACCATATATGAGATTGAAAAGGAAATGAAAATAGAGTATATTAGAGATAAGGATGAAGAAATATCTCTTGAAGAAATAGAAAATGCTCCAACGGTTAAGCTTACTAATTCAATATTAGTACAAGCAATTGAAATGGGTGCAAGTGATATCCATATTGAACCCTTTGAAAAACAAGTTATAATTAGATATAGAGTTGATGGTACACTTCATGAAAACATGAAGATACCTAAGAATCTATTTCAAGCAGTTAGTACAAGGTTTAAAATTACTTCAGGAATGAATATTGCTGAAAAAAGAATACCTCAGGATGGAAGAATAGAAATGATAGTAAAGGGTATAGAGTATGATTTTCGTATGAACACTCTTCCTACTATCTATGGTGAAAAGATTGTAATAAGAATCTTAGATAAAAAAGCATCACTACTTAATATGGATAACCTTAAATTTGATAAAAATGAGTTGCTTGATATTAATAAGATACTTTCAGTTCCTAATGGAATAGTTCTTGTAACTGGTCCTACAGGTAGTGGTAAAACCACAACATTATATTCATTCCTTAAGAAAGTAAATACTGAAGATAAAAACCTTATTACAATAGAAGATCCTGTTGAGTATACACTAGATAGAATTAATCAAGTGCAGGTTAATGCAAAGACAGGTCTTACCTTTGCAGCAGGATTACGAAGTATATTAAGACAAGACCCTGATATTATTATGATAGGGGAGATTAGAGATGAGGAGACAGCACAAATTGCTATTAGAGCCTCTATAACAGGACACTTAGTATTTTCTACAATCCATACAAATGACGCACCAAGTACGATTACTAGACTACTAGATATGGGAATTAAGCCCTATCTAGTAGCGGATGCATTGTCTGGGATTATAGCACAAAGGCTTGTAAGAAAATTATGCCCCTATTGTAAGGAAGCCTATATGTCCACAGAAGAAGAAAATGGTCTACTTAGACTTGAAAATTCAATAACCTTGCATAGAGTAAAGGGATGTAGTCACTGCAACGGTATTGGATATAGTGGAAGAAGAGCAGTTTATGAAATATTAAGAATAAATATGGATTTAAAGCGGATCATTGAAAAAAATGGTAGCATGGATGAGATTAGACAAGCTGCCCTTAATGCAGGAATGACATCTTTAAATGGAAAATGTAAAGAACTTCTGTTAAATGGAGAGATTTCTATCAACGAATTTTTAAGAACTGTTGATAATAAGGAGTAATAATGATTAATTTAAATGAAATATTAGAATATGCAAAAGAAAAAAATGCTACAGATATTCATCTTATAGTTGGGTCTAAGCCCATGGTAAGAGTAGTTAAGAAGCTTCAGCCTATAGATTCAGGTGAAATATTAACTAATGAAGATGTAGAAAGCTTAATCAAGACTTGTATGCAGGAACACGAGGCCGCAACCCTTGAAAGTAAGGGAGAGGTGGATTTTTCATTTACTGTAGAAGGACTTGGTAGATTCAGAGCAAATGCTTTTAAACAGAGCAAGAATTTCTCCATAGCACTTAGGAGGATTTCTGAAAGTATTCCAGCCTTTGAAGATTTAAATCTTCCAGAGAGTATAAGATCCTTTACACAGTTAAACAAAGGTTTGGTCCTAGTAACAGGGGTAACCGGTAGTGGTAAATCTACAACATTAGCTAGTTTAATTGATCTTATTAATAAGGAAAGATATGAACATATTATAACCATTGAGGATCCTATAGAGTATGTACACAAACATAAAAACTGTAGAATAAACCAAAGAGAAATAGGTAATGACACCTTAGACTTTACCTCTGCCTTAAGGGCGGCTCTGAGGCAGGATCCCGATGTTATTCTTTTAGGAGAAATGAGAGACAGAGAAACTATACAAACAGCTTTACTAGCTGCGGAAACAGGACATTTAGTATTTTCAACATTGCATACAATGGGTGCCGCTGAGACTATTGATAGAATAATTGACGCCTTCCCCTTAGAACATAAAGAACAGGTAAGGGCTCAATTAGCAGCCACACTAAAGGGTGTAGTTTCACAGGAACTTATTGCTGGTAAGGATAAAAAGTCCCTAAAGGTAGCTACAGAGGTAATGGTAACAAATTCAGCTATTCAAAATCTTATAAGAGAGGGAAAAACTCATCAGATTAATAGCACAATACAAACTAGCGCTAATATAGGTATGCACAGTATGGATAAATCCTTAGCTAGACTTGTAAAGAGTGGAGACATTACAGTAGAAGAAGCCTATATTAAATCTAGAGATAAAAATATATTAGATAGATTATTGCTTGAGAGGTGGACGTAATGGCAATTTATAAGTATACTGCAAAGAATAGCAATGGAGATGAAGTAAAAGGCTTAGAAACCATAGGAAGTATAGATGAATTAAAGTTAACCCTAGGAGATAAGGGGTATTTTTTAACCACAGTTAAAGAAGAAGGAAAAAGTATAAATATATCAATGGGTAAAAAAATGAAGATGAAGGAATTTGTTATATTTTGTAGACAATATTCTGTAATCCTTTCATCTGGATTAACTATCTTAGATGGGTTAAACCTAATAGTACAACAAACAGAAAATCAATATTTTAGACAGATATTATCAGATATATATGAAAGTATACTTAAGGGAAAACAGTTATCCGTATGCTTTAAGGAATATCCAGAGGTATTTCCTAAATTCTTTGTAAACATGGTGCAGGTTGGAGAAGCAACTGGTAAATTAGATACAGTCTTAGTTGATTTGGCAGAGTATTATGACAAAGAGTATAAAATGGTAAGTAAGGTTAAAAAGGCTCTTATGTATCCAGTAATAGTAGTTGGGGTAGCAGTAATTATTATAACTGTATTAATGCTCTTTGTACTACCTAGCTTCACTGCTGTGTTAAACGATATGGGAGCTGAATTGCCAGCATTAACCCGTGGAATGATTGCTATTAGTAGTTTTATGAAAAGGAATATTTTAATAATAATACTAGTTATCGTTCTTTCTGTAGTGGCTGTTAGATATTATAATACTACAAAAGAGGGAGAGAGGCATATAGATACCTTAAAACTTCACAGTCCATTTTACGGAAAGTTTTTTCTAAAGGTTGTTACATCAAAATTTGCCAGGAGTATGTCCTTATTGCTATCAAGTGGGGTCTCCATTACCAATGCCATGGAAGTTATGCGTGACATAATGGGAAACAAAATTATCGAGGACAAATTTGGGAAATGCGCCATAGACATTCAAGAGGGTAAGAGTATATCTGCCTCTGTAGAAAAAATGGGTATATTTCCACCTATGTTAAACAAGATGTTACACGTTGGTGAAAACACCGGGGAAATGGATAACATGCTTGGTAGAACAGCTGATTTCTTTGATGACGATGTGGAAATAGCACTGGAACAAATGATAGCTTTAATAGAACCAGCCTTAATTATTAGCTTAGCTATAATAGTAGGTACAATAATAATGGCTGTAATGCTACCTATGATGAGTATCATGGATAGCGTAATGTAGATGAAAAACTTGTTAAATAAAAGGCTTTAGGGCTCTACAATTTAATAAGGTTCATATAAAAAAATATAAGAGGGGGAACCAAAATGAAGAAGGTTTCAAGAAAAAGTAAAAAAGGATTTACACTAGTAGAATTACTAGTAGTAATCGGTATCATCGGTATATTAGCAGCAATAATATTACCAAGATTCACTGGTTACACAGAAAAGGCTATAATGAAGGAGACAACAACTCAGGCTAGATCAGCATACACATATATTGCAAGTTACTATGCTGAAAATGGTAAATATCCAGATGATGTAACGGTTGATCAGGCTGGAATAACAAAGAAAAAAGATGATACTGTATTGTTAAAATACGATACAACTAAAAAGGATGGGTCTTTTGAGTTTACACTTACAAGAGGAACGAAGACTTACAAGGTAACATACAATGACAAAGGTGAAATGAAAGAATTGCCACCAGCATAATATTAAAAAATACTCAAATTCCCCTAGGGTTAATTCTTTAGGGGAATTATTAAAATGATTTACGAAGGAGGATAAAATGAGTAAAAAGGGTTTTACATTAGTTGAACTCTTAGCTGTTATTGGAATCATTGGTATTTTAGCAGCTATTATTTTACCTAAATTCACAAATTATGTTGATAAAGCAAATGAAAAGGTAGCTTTATCTAATGCTAGGAGTATTTATACAGAAATGTCATCATATTATAGTGAACATGGACAGTACATGCCCTGTAGAGATTTTACTGGGGAGGGGATCGGTGGCGATATACCTATTAGTAAATTGTTAAATAAACTCAAATTAAGTGGATTTGTATGTTATGTAGGACATAATGGAGAGGAAGCTATTTGTGATGGGAATTGTACACCAGGTACATTTAAATATGATAATAAAGAAGATATATATGTTATCTTTGATGGCAAGACTTTTAATCTTCAGTAAAACTATAAAAGAAATAAATTTTCCATGTTAATTATTTAGATAGGGTAAAATAATTTGAAAATAGGAGGAAGGATGAAGAAAAAAGGATTTACTTTAGTTGAATTATTAGTAGTAATAGCTATGATGGGTATACTTTTGGCTATATCCGTTCCTGGTTTTGTTCAAAGTGTTAATAAGTCAAAGGAAATGGAAAGAGTTAAACATGAAGAAATGATTAATACCTCTCTAAGGCAATATTATGCCATAGAGCTTAAATATCCTGTTAGTGGTGTACAGTCTGAGCTGGACAATGAGTTAAAGAAATTAGAGGATTTGAAGTATATAAAATTAGAAAATATATATAAGTATGAAGTAGGAAATGAAAATCTTCCGATTATTAAGGTGAAATTTAAATAAGCTTAATTTACTTAGGCGAAAAGAGGATATTTCTAATTTATGAAAAGTTTGTATAGAAGTAAAAAAGGTATAACCTTAATAGAATTATTAGTATCAATAGCTATATTTGGAATTATAATGGTTGTAATGGGTACTTTGATGAATAGTAGTAGTAAATTCTATGTGAAATCTAATCAGAATGTTACAGGTGTTAGTGAGGCTAGGGTTGCTCTTTCATACGTAGTAAACAAATTTAGAGAATTTGATGAAGTAGGTATGGTTGAATTAGTAAGTAGCAGTGGAGATGTAAGAAAGTTCAATGAGATTAAGATATATAATACAACTGATAATAAACACCAAATGACAATTAAATTAGAAAAAAAGGGTGAGATTATGTCCTTAGTAGAAGAACAGGTGAATTCTAGTGGAGCTTCATCGGTTTCTGATATTGCACATATATCATCATTTTCAATAAAGCATGTTTTAGGAGATAGCGGTTTAGTGGATAGTTGGGATAAAAGAACTATAGAAATCACTATTACGTATAGTGATAGCACTGAGGTAGAAAAATCAATCAGTACCGTATTAACTAAAAAATGTGACTTTAAATAAGGGGGGGATCCTTAATGGCTAGTACTATTTTGGGAATTGACATAGGGTCAAAGAATATAACTTTTGTTTTAGTGAAATTAGGTAAAGAGGTTGAAATAATTAGTAATTTCACACTTGATACTCCAAATGGAGCTATTGAACTTGGAGAGTTGATTAAACCTGATGAGATAGGTAATCTCATCAAAACAGTGATTCTTGAAAAGAAAATAAAGGCAAAGGAATTAGCGATTTGTATAAATTCGCCAGAGGTTATTATAAGAGAGTTTAGTGTACCATCATCTTTAAAGGACAGTGAATTACTAAGTGCCTTAGAATTTGAGGTTAATAAGACTTTCAAGTCTATAACAACAACACATGACATTAGTTTTAAAGTTTACGAAAAGACTGAAGATACTATTGATGGCATACTATGTTTATGCCCTAAAAGTTTAATTAAAGGCTATATTGAGATTGGAGAATTACAAAAGATTCCATTAAAATACTTAGATGTTTCTCCAAACTGTATAAGTAAGGTATACGAAGAATTTATTTCACCTAATAAGTACAATAAGACATTAGCAATTGTAGATATTGGAAGTAATACCACCACAGTTAATATAATTTGCAAGGGAAAATTGAAAATGAGCAGAAGTATTGCACAGGGTGGAGGGTATTTGGATAAACTTATGACAAGGACCTTTGATCTTTCACTGCAAGAGGCTGAGAAAATAAAGGAAAATCATATTAAGACCTTTAGTGAAAATAATCTAGATTTTGAATTTCAGTTAAAGGCTGCCTATGATTCAATAGAAGAGGAAATATTAAACACCATTAATTACTATATGAAGGCATCACCTAAAAATACAGCTGTAGAGAAGATATATCTAGTAGGTGGAGGAAGCTTAACCCTTGGATTAGAGGAGAGATTTGCCAATGCTTTTAAAATTGAAACAAGCATACTAAAATTAGGAGATTCAAGCCTTAGAAACCTATCCAATTTCAATAGAATACTACCTGCTCTTGGTGCAGCAATAAGGGAGGAGGTATAAATGAAGGATATAAACTTTATTACAAATTACAGTTTGATGAAAACATCTGAGGGTAAAAATACAAATTCAAATATAAATCATACTGGAATTTGCAAGATAATAGTAGCAGTTGTTTTGTTTCTATTAATAGGTAGAGCCGTAATATTAACTGTTTCGCTGAACAATTTAAATAAGGATTTGGCAAATTTAGAGGGTAATATCGCTAAATTAAATGAAGTTGTTACTGTTAAGGATAGTATGATCTTTTTAGAAAAAGAAGTAAAACAAAGAAGTGAAATACTAGATAGGTCCTCAGAATCTGATATGATAAATACGGACATCCTATCAGTTATAACAAGCATAATGCCAGAGGAACTTAAAATCAAAACATATGGTGGGAGTGTTGAAGCAGGCTTAGGTATTACTGGCTATAGTACTGAAAGAGACAGCATTGCATATTTTGCCTACGAACTTGACAAAATTGGAATTTTTGAGAACGTTCAATTATCTAATATAAATACCTCAGAAAATAATGATGATGAAGTAGAATATAATTTTGCAATAACCTTGCAATTAAAAAAATAGGAGGGCAATAAGTTGGCATTAACCATTAAAGAACCTAAAAAAGATAAGATAAAAAAATCTAGGAGTTTAACGAAAAATGAAGTGACCTTACTTACTGCTTTTTTCGTATTCGGTAGTTTGTACGTGAGTATAAATTACATATATGCTCCTAAAAATGAAGAAATAGCAATTGTCCAAGATAATTTGGATAAAAGGACAATATATTATGAGGCTATTTTAGAAGATTTCAATAATATGGATAAACTTAAAAGCAGGGTTAAGGCATTAGAATATCAATTGGATGGTATAAGAGATCAATTAACTACATTTATTTCACAGGAGAATATAGTTTTAACCTTAGATGGAATGGTAAAAGAATCAGGAATCAAGCTTAATAACATAAGTTTAGGTGCTGTTGAAAATATGGATGTAGAGGGCTATTTTAAAACTTTAAAAGGTAATGTAGAGGTTCCTCCTAGTAATGAGGATGCAGCTGCCAAGGAAGAACCAAAGGAAGAACCAAAGGAAGGGGTTCCTCCAGTTGTTAAAGAAGTTGATAATATAGGCAAAATTGCTAAAAAATCAGTTCAATTGGATTTTGAAGGCTCTGTAAGTAAGATCTATGACTTTTTGGGAAGGATAGAGGATAATACAGAGAGAATTCATGTTACCAATATTTCCTTAACGGAACTAGAGAACAATGGAAAGAAAGAGTTATCTGGAAGTATAACCATAGAATATATATCCTATGCAGGAGCTGAGGATAAGGACACTTATAATTTAGATGTTCCAGATTATGATACAAAACCGAATTTATTTTATGGAGAAGGATGGGATGATGAAGATATAAGTAAGGATGTAGATAGTCCTAACTTTACACTTACTCTTCCAGCAAGCAGTGAAGAACCTATTATTTTTGGAGCAGGTACCTCTGAATCCTCTAAAAAATACCTTAATGCCACAGCACAAAGCGTAGAGGGAAAATTACAAATTGAAGGTAAAGAGGGAACATATGCCTATAACTATGGTCTAGATTCTCTAATTATTGCTGAAGAAAGTAAATTTGTAATAAAAGATGATAAACTTCTATTATTAATAAACTCACGTAGCACTAAGAATAATACAACTAAGATAATTTTAGATATAGAAAATAATAGCGATAAGGAACTAGAAGTTAAAATTTTAAATAATTCTGAGTATAAACCTCTAATAGAAATTAGAGAAAGAAAAGGTAAGATTCAAATAAAAACAGTTAAATAGTAATTACTTATATTGCTATACCAGATTTTTTAAATCACTAATAATATATAGGGATTTACTAAACCTTAGAGCTTTCTAAGTTCCTATATATTATGTTTTAGTGTGTAATAATTTGAAGGTGGATAATATTATGCGAAAAATAAAGGATGGATTTACTTTAGTAGAAGTATTATTAGCTGTAGCTATACTGGGTATGGTTATCGCTATAATATATCCATTTATGACAACTAGTAATGATTTAAATAGAAGAGCAAAGGACATTGACGTAGCAAATAACTTTGCCACAAATAAAATGGAAACATTTAAAAGCAATCCACTAGGGTTTTGGAAAAATCATACTGAAAGTCCTATATCAAGTACTCATTGGAAGTATGATAAGAATGATGTTTTGATTACTGATGCTAACTCAAAGGATGTAGCTTATGATAAGTATTCCTTTGGAGATGGAAATAATGATAGAAAAAGTGATTCTTGGTATTACTTTGATAATGACTTTAAAAGACTAGATATTTCAAAAAAGAATGAGGCCATATATAAGGTAAATATGTGGGGGTATAAAAAACAATTTCCACAAAAAACAAATTACCTTTTACCTGAGGGAAGTATTAAAATTAAGCCAATGGATTTAAATGAAAAACATTACTATTTTGAGTCTTATAAATTACCAGGGGAGTTTACGGCGGACACAAATCCAGATGATGACGTGGGTGAACCTTATGATTTAGGTATAGTACTAGGTAAGGATGCTAAATGGGTAGAGGATTTTTTATTTATAAAGGGGGATGGACCTAGTAATACTACTAAGATTACCAGTGAGACTGGTTCAGTAACAACTTCTTATAAAGAGATGACTAATAAGTATTCTAAGGAGCATAGTGGTAATGACCATCAGTATTATTATACTATGAGAAATGAAGGATATCCGTGGTTTATGCACAGATTCTTTAGATCACCAGCCTATTTAGCAAAGGTTTCTGGCTTTCCTGATCTAATGGTGAATAACTTTAATTATGACTATGATACCCCTGCAACAAGTAATAGGGCTGTTAGTATAGTATTGGATATAAGTAAGGCTAATTTAGATAATACTATTAAAATTGATTTTGCAAATAGATTAAATAATCCAATAGAATTATATATGGTCTTCAATTCTAAAATTTTCTCTACCACTAATAGTGCAGAGACTTTAAGGAAAATGAAGGACAATATTAAGCTCAATGTTTTAGATAATGATGTTAACATTACATTTTTAACAGATGAATCTAAGTTAAGTGAGGAATATGAATTGATTATGGATGTTTATAGACTAGATAAAAGATCTAATAGTGAAAAGAAACTTAAGACTTATAATTCTAAAGTATTAAATTAGTGTGGTGATATTAATGAAAAAAATATATTTTAAGAAAAACAAAGGTTCTGCGTTGCTAACAACCTTATTAATTTCTTTGATACTTACATCTTTGATAGTTACCATTGTTACAGTATCACTAAGAAATTTACAAATGGCTTCAAAGTCAATGAATAGTAACTCAGAATATTATGAATTAGAAGTATTAGGGGAAGAAGTCTTAACTATTTTAGATAGGGTGTTAGCTGATGCTGATGCAGATGCAATTGAGTATGTTTCACAGGAAAAATATAAAATAAAGGAATTAGATGATAAGTCAAAAGGAAAACTTATGAGTGAAGAAAACCATAAAATGTTTTATGAAAAATGGGATGCGTCACCTAAAGATGATGCAGCAGTAAGCACTTATATTAGTGAAATTACAGAAAGAGTATGGGGAAGTATGATAGAAAAATCTCTTGTTGATGTAAATTCAATTCTTTCTAGTAAATATTTAAATAAGGTGAAAGTACAACTGAACACAAAGAATGGCGGTTACGCACAGATGGACTCCGTAGCAGAGTGGGCTCAAAGTAGTCTAAGCTCTATGGACATACATGTGGATTTGAAAATCAGTGAAAAGCCTATGGTTGTTAATGAGCCACCAGAGGGTTCACGATATATTGTAGCTGACCTTATACCCACAGCAGCCCAATATGGAGAGGCAACCCAAAAACGTATAATAAATAATGGGGTAAAATGTAATCCTATATGGAGTAATGCACTTCTTGCTGGAAAAGAAGTGAAATTCGAAGATTCAATAGTTGATATTAAGGGCGATGTTATTAGTGTTAATGAGCATGGTGGAAATATGGAGATTGAAGGTAAGGACAGTGCAGTAAATATATACGGCAACTTACTTACCAAAGGAACGGTGGAGGTGGAAAAGAATTCTACTCTAAAAATTAATATAAACAATGTAGCAGATTCATATAAGCCGCTGATGTATGAAACTAATACCTATGTAGATATAGATACATTTAAAACAACACCTAGTGGAGTTGTTACAGTATATCAATGTGTAGAAAGTGTCAACCAAGGTAGTACTAAGCCTGACACTGACCCTCAAAGACGACCAGAAAAACCACTGTTATTTGATGACTCAAAGGGTGGAAATGGCTATGTTGGTTCATTTAAGGGAAGTGTTTCAATCGCGGGAAATTTAAATACGGAAGCAGATTTAAATACTTTAGGAGATATAAAAACAGATGGTGTTAAAATTAAGTATACGGATCGAACTATACAAATGTATCATAACAATGCTCCTATTCCTACAACAGATACTGTAACTATACACAATGTATCTAACAATATGTACACATTATATGAAACCTTTGATAGAAGAATAACTGAATTGGGATTTAAGACCAAGAATAAAGCAGGGATAAGACCTGATGTATTTGAATATTATATGGATAAGTCCCAAATTAGCAATACTAATTTAAATCAATTGAAAGATAATATTGTTAAAATTCCAAGTGGCACACTTACACTGGGTAGTGGTAAAAATTACAAGGGTATTTTATATAGTGAGGGAGATTTAACCATAAGTGGAGATGGGGGTAGTTTCTCAGGAGCTATTATTTGCAAGGGTGATATAATATTTAAAGATGCTAAAAATATTAAAATAAATTATGATGAAGCTGTAATTAAAGGTATAATTAGAGATCATCGTGAAGAATTTGATAAGGTCTTTAAAAAGGGTGAAAAAGGCAAGATATTACCTATAGCTGATAATGATAATGTAGAAACTATTACTGTGAACCCTAATTCAAGAATATGTATTAAAAGACAAGGATTTGACATAAAAGCATGGAGACAGAATGTAAAGTAGGTGGTTTAAAATGGTTTTTATAGTTTTGATTATGGGATTACTAATAGGTAGTTTTTTAAATGTATGTATTTACAGGATTCCAAAGGGGGAATCTATTGCTTTTCCCCCTTCCCACTGTACATCATGTGGGAATAAGATAAAAAACTATGACTTGATTCCGGTTTTTAGTTGGATTTTTTTAAGGGGTAAGTGTAGATTTTGTGAGGAAAAAATTTCTATGAGATATAGTATTGTGGAACTTTTTACTGCCATAATCTATGTGGTTTTATTCCTTCAATTTGGACTTACAATGGAATTTTTTAAGCTAGCTATACTAATAAGCTTTTTAATAGTTATTGGTCTTATAGATCATGATACTACGGATGTATACACAGCTACCACATGGATTCCTATATTTATTGGTGCAGTATTTCTCGTGTACAATGTGTGTACTGGGCAAGACTATGCTACATATATATATGGCTTCTTAGCCTGTGGAGGAATAATTGCTTTTATTGTTATTCTTACTCATGGCATGGGGTGGGGTGATGCTGAAATATGTGCACTATGTGGTATGTTTCTAGGTATTGAGAAGGGTCTTTTAATGATGTTGTTATCCTTCCTTATAGGAGGAACAATTGCTGCATACTTAATCATTTCTAAACGTAAAAATAGAAAGGATTATATAGCATTTGGTCCGTACATTGTTATAGCAGCTATAATATCATCAATATGGGGTAACTCAATAATAGATTGCTATATTAGAGTGTTTTTCTAATGTTTAAAAAGGTCAGTGCACAGCCAATTATAAGTAGCTAAATATGACTTCATTTATTTGCTTCATATAGTATTAAACTTATATATATGGTTAAACTAAGTTTATGTATAAAGCTTAGTTTCATATATTGGGAGGAATACCTATGAATATAAAAGAAGAAATTATAAGTAAGTTTATAAGTAATTGGAATTTGTGTCATTGTAAAGGAAGGAAAAACTTTATTTTACGAAATGGAATATTGAAACCTATTACAATGTTTACCATAGTATATCTACTATATTCATTTATTAAATATGATAATTTAATAAATATGATTCTATATGAAAATAATGTTTATGTTATGTATATTATTTCCATATTTGCAGTGTCTTTAAGTGGCTATATAATTTCATATAATTTTTGGGATTTTAATAATAAATTATATTTAAAATTAAACTTAAAAAACATAATGGAAGATAGAATAGATTTTCAAGGCTTAAAACATGGTGAGGATACGAAGTAAAATAGGTAAATCCATTACAAAAGGACTCTAATATAAGGTATATTAGGGTCCTTTTGTAATGGATTTTATATTAAATATTAAAATTCTCATTAATAAATAGACTTTAATAGCTGTATTTTATATACTATAATAAAAGACTTTTAATAGTACCTATGATTAAATTTTGGAGGACTTATAATTGAAAAAGTTAAAAAATATTTCAATATTAGAATTGGTTTCACAACTATATGAAGTATTAAAAAAAACTATGTGGTCTTATTTACAATTTGAAGTAATTTATAAAACACTAACTCTAGCTATATTTATACCTATAATCTCAGTTATTTTCAATAAGATAGTATCTATGGCTAAGATGGATAATATAACAAACTATGCATTGTTAAGCTTTATATTTAGTAAATATGGATTTCTAAGTATTGGTATATTAGCCCCTATAGCTATTATTTTAATTTACATAGAGTTTTCAGTACTCATTATAATGTTTTATACTGTATGCAAGGGTAGTAAGATAAAAATTAAAGATGCATTTCTAAAATCCATAACTAATATGTCACATTTAACTTTATATGGTATAGTAAGTATGGCTATGTATTTATTAATACTATTGCCCATGTTTATATCTGGATTTGGATCTTCTTTAATTCCTACTTTAGAGATACCATCTTTTATTTCAGGAGAATTATATAAAACCATAGGAGGAACAGTATTATATTTAGCCTTAATATTGTTTATAATATATATTAATATTAGATGGATATTTGCCATACCTGTTTTAGTTTTAGAAGAGAAAAATAATTTTAAAGCAGCTCTTAAAAAGAGTGCACAATTAAGCAAAGGAAACTATTTTTCTATAATACTTACCTTCATAACAACTTTGATTTTCTTTTTAGTAGTTATTATTTTAGCTATTTCATTTTTAATACTATTAGATCATTTAATAGTAAATTTTCTTCCTAATAACATATATAGGGCTATTAAATTTGAAAAGATATTTATTCTTTTTATTACAATTTCCCTATACTTATCTTCTTTAATTATGGCACCTATATATATTTCCATTATAACAAAGATTTATATATGGAAGGTTAATCCTGAAGATATAATTATTAAAGTAGATGTAATAGATTATACTGATATAACATCAAAAAACAATATAAGATATTTGAAAAATAATAAAGTTAGTCTTATTAACTTTGCTATAATTATATTTTGTAGTATTTATTTGATAGGAAGAGTACTCGTTACTGCTCCAAGTTATGGAGAAATAACAACTATAGCACACAGAGGGGTGATTTCTTCTGGGGTTGAGAATACTATAGAGGCCTTTCAAGGTGCAGTAGATTCTAAGGCAGAATACGCTGAAATTGATCTACTTCAAAGCAAGGATGGGGAAGTAGTTGTGGTACATGATAGCAACTTAAAACGACTTGCTGGAGTAAATGAGCACATATGGAACATGACCTTAGATGAAATAAGAGATATAGAGTTATGCCAAAATGATTTTAAGGGCAGAATTTCAACTTTAGAGGAGGTTATTACCTTTGCTAAGGGTAATATAAAATTATTAATGGAAATTAAACTCACAGGGAATGAAAGTAATAGCTTTATTGATGATATACTATCTATAATCAAAGCAAATAATTTTGAAGAAAGCTCAATGCTTCAATCTCTTGATTATGATGTAGTACAATATTTACAGGGTAAGAATATAAATATTAAGGTAGGTTATATACTCTTTGCTAAAATCAGTGACTTAAGCTTAATTAATGCAGATTTTCTTGTTATGGAAGAATCCGTGGTAAATGAAAATGTAGTAGCCTTATGTAGGATATTAAAGAAGCCACTATATGTATGGACTGTTAATAAATCATCTAATATGGATAAGTTTTATCTTATGGGGGTTCAGGGAATTATTACAGATCACCCCGGTGAACTTATTACTAGAGTAATGGAATTAAAAGAAAATACATTTTACTGATATTCAAAAAAAATATTAAGGCTTTACAAGATTAGTATTTAATTACAGGAAGAATAGTAGTAAAATTATACTATGAGAATCTTTAGGAGAATTTTATGGAGTTTCAAAGGAGTTTCAAAGGAGTAATGGTAATAAGTAATACTATATAACTTATATAGTATATGGTAGCTGAAAATTTAGAGGTAGAAACTTAATTTAAATATATGTATATAGGTTTTAAAAAGGAGCTTCATCTATGGAGCTTAGATACTTTTTTAGTAGGGTATTTTTTAGATGTAGAAAACTAATTGAAACATATATAGTATAAAATATATCAGGAGGAATTGTATGAATATTTATGGGTTACATGGAGAAGAAGATAATAATGGAATTAAGTTGGACGATGTTACAATAACAGGTAATATCTGTGGCGAATATGCTGAATTTACTATTAAACAAAGCTATATAAATAATAGTGATGAGAATATTAATGGATTTTACTCATTTCCAATACCAGAAGCTTCTGCACTTTCAGGAATTGAGATAGAATTAGGGGGCAGACATATATTAGGTAAGGTTGAAGATAAGGAAGAGGCTTTAAAATTATGTGAGTATAGTGAACAAAATGAGGCAGAGGTTTTTATATTAGAAGATATCCAAGACAAGGGATATAGAATAGGCTTAGGGGATATTCTTCCTGGTGAAAATTTAAGTATTTCTATCTCGTATATTGAAGAGTTAGAATATAATAAAAACAATCTTAAATTAATCATCCCAGCTCTTACCAAAAGAAGTGGAGTAGAACTATGCTCAGCTTCCATGAATATATTGATAGAACCTTTAAGTTATGCTGAATTTAATTCTCCAAGTCATTCTATAATAATTGAGAGGGAAGATGATTTAGCTAAAATATCCTTAGAAACTGAGGAAATGGATATTCATAAGGACTTTATATTAAATATAATAGAGGATAATCCCTTAGAGGTTTCAGGGGTAATCTATGAAAATACAAGGGAAGATAGTGCTCTTCTTTACTTAAGACTGATTCCAGAAACAGAGGATGATGATATAATTACTAATATGCAGATAGACTGGGATACAATGCATTTAGAAAAAACATATCCTAGGACTATTGATTACATGTATGGTAACAAGCCATTTACTGTTTTTGCTAAAATAAAAGGAGAGGTACAATCACTTCTTAGAGTCACGGGACTTATTGGAGATAAAAGGTTTCAGAGAAATATTATATTAAATAATTTTTCTTTAGTTGAAAATGAATCTTTATTACAAAAAGTATGGTATAAAAAAAGAATTGACTCTTTAGAAAGCAGGTTTATGAAGGAAGAGGAGTATGTAAGAGAATCAATGAAGAGTAAAATTGCACATATATCAAAAAAATCAGATATATTAAGCGGTGAGACTTCTCTTATTTTATATGAAGAATTTGAGGAACCAGTTTTAGGGGGAGTAATTAAAAGAATTCTACCTATTAAATATATAAATAAACATTAAACTAATAAATGGCTTAATAAATACTAAGACATTTGCCTTAAGGGTAGCTGTCTTAGTATTTTATATTTAAATAAAATGCTACTATTTAAGGTATGCATATATTATTTAGGAGAAATTATTATGGAATATACGAGTATTATTACCACTTCTTACAAAGAAGAAGAAGTTATAAGCTTACGTAATATACTAAAGGAAAGGTATAAGAAAAATTCTTTAAATATTAACAGTGATTATATCTACACTATTACACCATTAGATTTAAAAATATTATTTAAGTTATATGACGAAATCTTTTTAAAGGACTTTTTTAAATTAAAGAATTTAGATATTAAATTCTCAGTATCTAAACGTCTTGAAAAGGTAGCGGGGAAAACTATATTTAAGCAACTTCATAAAAATATCATGATTAAAGAAGATAAAAACACTAAGATTAAAGGTGAGGTAAAAACCCTGATTAAAGAAGACTATGAGATACGAATAGGCATACGATTTTTTATAGAATTTAATAAGTATAATCATAATAGTAAGGTTTGTGGAATAACTGTAGTAGATTCCTTAGAGGCATTATTATTAGTTTTTGAGCATGAATTATGCCATCTACTAGAGTTTTATATATTTAAGACCTCCAGTTGCAAAAAAAAACAGTTCAAAAATATTTCCACAAACTTATTTAAGCATAGGGGTATTTACCATGAATTAAAGGTGGTTTAAAAAGCTCTAAATAAAAATACCTTGGAATATATAGTTCCAAGGTATTTTCTTACTAAGAATATCTTCTATTTTTTATTTTTCTATTTTTAATTTTAGCAGTAATAATTATTATAAGTGCTAAAATTACTATTATTCCTAAAAATAATCCCAAAAATATGGTGAGATTTTCTTTGATTATTTGCATTTTAGATAAATTACTATATAAATCATACTCTTTAACATAATCTTTTTGAGTTATTTTAAGCTTTCCAATAGGAAGATCCTCTTTTATTGTCCATGGATTAAGGACATTAAGAATTATATCCTGTGAATACTCTACTTCTGAGTTAAACAAATTCACATCTTCTCTTATTGATACAGGTATCTCAATAGTCTTTAGAGGACCTGCTAAGGGTATAACCTTATATGGAATTTTAACTGTTTTAAGTACAGAATCCTTAGTTAAAACTGGATTTTCCACAAGTGAATAACTATAATCCATTAATTTTTCCATATCCTCAAAATATTGTGTATCTTCATCGGTACTACCTGCAGAGTTCATTACAACTCCAATTAAGGTCCTACCATCTCTTTCATAAATAGTAGATAAACATTTACCAGCCTTAGCAGTGTATCCTGTTTTTCCACCAATACAACCATTAGAACCAAGTAATTTATTTCTATTTTGAACTATAGTGGAATTACCATTAATAAAATTAATTTCACTTTCAGTTTTAGCCATGGTTTCTCTTACCCAAGCATTTTCATAAGCTGCCTTTGTAAGCTTGGCAACATCTAGTGCGGAAGAATAATGATTGTCTGTATCATCATCTAGTCCATTTGGTGTAACAAAGCTTGAATTAGTCATATTAAGTGACTTAGCTTTAGAATTTAGTAATTTAACAAAGTCTTGTTGATAAGCGGCTACATTATCTACAACCATGTACGCTATGTCATTACCTGAATATAATAATAAAGCATCCATAGCATCCTCTGCTGTAATTTCATCACCAATATTTACTGGATGAACATTTAGACCGTAGGAAAAGGGAGGTTGGTTTTTAGCGTTTTCTGTATAGGTCAACAAATCGCCTTTTTCCTTATTTTCTGCTAATAATAAAGCTGTTAAGAGCTTTGTAATTGAAGCTGGACACGCTTCTGAATCTACGTTTTTACTAAAAATTATTTCATTAGTATTTAAGTCCATACTAATTGCTGATTTAGCATATAAATCAGGAGGAGTAACAGGTGTATTCCCCTCAGCAAAGACTCTAGAAGGCACTAATGAAATAGTAAAAATTAGAATCAAAATAGTCAAAATAGACTTTTTAAACTTATTCACTTTTACCACTCCTAATTTTTTTTTATACTTGACGAATCCTATATAGTATAACATTATAAACAATGCATAACAAGTAAATAAATGTAAAAAAACATCTTAAAACTGAATTTTATATCCTCCCTATAGTCAGTAATTTAGTTGTAAAATATATAAGAATTCTACTATATATACAAGCTTTATATTAGTGGATATATAGTATATATACAAATATAAATGAAATATGTTTAATTTTTAGTAAAAATAGGGTATAATAAGTTTAAAATATTAAATCGTGGGGTGGTATCATGTCTAAATGTCTATTTTTATCTACCGCTGAAGAAACCGTTCAATGCTTTAATGAATGTGAATTTTATAATTATATAGATGGGGATGGGGTATGTCCTTTTACTCAGATGAAAACTTCTCCTAATTATAATAATGCTGATTTAGAAAAATACGATTTTTCAGCAAAAGATAAGGAATCATTGTTTAAGGGAAAACACAGGTTTAATACTTAAATAATAATTGGAGGTTCTAAATTTTATTTAGAACCTCCTGGTTAGTTACTTGAATTTACTTAGATGCCTTGCAACATCCACCAGTACATGATTTTTTTAAGGGGTGTAGCAGGGCTATTTTTGCTTTAAAGCTATTATCTTCAAAGGTCACTATTAACTCCTGTACGCTTTCTAAAAAATCATTAGAGTATAAGATTTTTAAATCCTCAATAAAGTCCTCTATTAGCCCTTCATTGTCATTATCTAATATAAAATCCACTTTAGTACCACAACATTTACTATTATGGGAAATCTTCATGTGTGTGTATTCAGGATTTTTTTTAATCATATCTATAATTTCATAGTATGCTTGCTCTGAAATCTTAATCTTAGGTTTATTCATTTATAACTCCTCTTTATCATATAAATTAACACATTCATTAAGCATCCTTTGTTTTAAGTCCCAAAGCTCCTTAGATAAATCTACATAGTAGGTATGTGGATTTTCTAATCTACGTACTTCTTGCCAAAGCATAGAAAGTTGTTCTTTGCAGAAATTTCTAATTTCTAAGGTGGAGGGACTGTCATAAACAAGTTCGCCATTTATGAAAATAGGTGTTAATAAGGGTTTTATGTAATAATTTTTCAAGGTCTTCCTCTTCCATGTATAGACGGGATTAAATATGGTAAGAGGAATGTTCTCATGAATTTTCTCGCTTTTAAGAGCTATTAAGTCAGCAATGGCTTTATGTGAAAATTTATCAAATATCCTATATACTTGTTTAAATCCTGGATTGGTTATTTTTTCTTCATTCTCACTTATTTTAATTTTTGGAATAATTTTACCATTGCTTGTAACAGCAACTAATTTGTATACACCACCAAATACTGGTTCTGATCTTGCTGTTATTAATCTTTCTCCTACACCAAAGCTATCTATTTTAGCTCCATTATCAAGTACACTTTTGATTATATACTCATCTAAAGAATTGGATATGGTTATTTTTGCATCTTCATATCCTGCATCATCTAAGAGTCTTCGAGCTTCTTTAGTTAAATAAGTAATATCACCACTATCAATTCTAATTCCCTTGGGTCTTATGTTTAATGGTTTTAGTACTTCGTCGAATACCTTTATTGCATTAGGTATTCCTGATTTCAATACATTATATGTATCTACTAGAAGCAAACAATTATCAGGATAGCTAGTAGCCCAAGCTTTAAATGCATCGTACTCTGTATCAAATAATTGAACCCAACTATGGGCCATTGTTCCCACTGAAGGTATGTCAAATAGCTCTGATGATAAAGTACATGCTGTAGCAGCACATCCTCCTATTATAGCGGCTCTTGCTCCGTATATAGCCCCATCATATCCTTGGGCACGTCTAGAACCAAGCTCTATTACGGGTTTACCCGCTGCAGCAGTGCATATTCTGCTAGCTTTGGTTGCAATTAGTGTTTGATGATTTATAGTTAATAATATCATGGTCTCAACAAATTGGGCTTGAATTGCAGGTCCTTTTACAGTTATTAAGGGTTCACCTGGGAAAACAGGTGTGCCCTCAGGAATAGCACATATATCACAGGAAAATTTAAATTTTTGTAAATAATCCAAGAATTCATTGGAAAACACATTTTTTTCTCGGAGAAATTCTATATCCTCAGGAAAAAATCTTAAGTTCTGGATATACTCTATCATTTGATCCACACCGGCCATTATACAATAGCCTCCACCATCGGGTATTCTCCTAAAGAACATATCAAAATATACGATTTTATCACCTACATTATTGTCTAAATACCCATTTGCCATTGTAAGCTCATAGAAATCAACTAGCATAGTTAAGTTTCTATTATTTTTTATATTAAATGTCATAACTATCTCCCTTAAACAGTTTAATTTTGTAAAGTTGTTCATACTTAGATTAATTCTAATACTATGTGTTAAAGATTACAATATAATTATAAATTTATAATTATAAACTTTAGAAGGTATTGTTAAAATAGTTACTGTTTACTTTAAAATATATTGTTATAATAGGTAGTATGAAGTTTAGAAGCTATTTTATATAAATTTTTCTGAAAGAGGTAAAAAACTTGTTTAATTATGAAAGACTAGATAAATATCAACTAAATGCTGTTAAGACTAATTTGCAAAATGTCTTAGTTGTTGCAGCTCCTGGATCAGGTAAAACAACAACTATTATTAATAGAGTTAACTATTTGATAACTGAAAAATCAATAAACTCAAATAATATAATAGTAATAACCTTTACAAAGGCTGCTGCTGAAAACATGAAGGCTAGATTTATTAAAAATACAGAGGGTAGGGTTACTCCACCTTTTTTCGGTACCTTTCATGGACTATTTTATCGAATATTAAGGAGATATATAGAATTTGATATAATAAATACAAATAATACCTATAGAATTATAAAAACTCAATTGGCTTTGTACTTGGATGAAGTTTCAGAGGAAAAGGTAAAAGAAATTATAAATTGTATTTCTCTGTTTAAAACAAGTACTTTAACTATGGAGGATTTTAATCCTGATATAGATAAGCAAATCTTCATTTCTGCCTATGAAGCCTATGAAGATTATAAGAGCAAAAATAAATTATTTGATTTTGATGATTTGCAAAGTAAGTGTAAAGAAATCTTTAATAAAAACCCTAAAATACTAGAGGGGTATAGAACTATGTTCAAATACATTTTGGTAGATGAATTTCAAGATTGTGATATGTTGCAGATAAGCATATTACAATCTTTAAACTACAATAATAGTATCTTTGCAGTGGGAGATGAAGATCAATGTATTTATGGCTTTAGGGGCTCAAGGCCTGATTGTATGGTTGATTTTAACAAACATTTTAATAATGGACAAAAAATATATTTGTCCAATAATTATAGATGTCCAAGAAATATAGTTGATGCTTCAATGAACCTAATTAAATATAATAAGGTAAGAAATGATAAGAGTATTAATGCTGTGAAGGATATAATTAGTCCTATTAAAGTAATTAACTCAATAAATGAGGGGATACAAGCCAGTGAAATAAGTAAGATTATTCTAGAGGTTAAAAATAAATATGCCTTTAATTACAGTGATTTTGCAATATTATATAGGACAAATTTAGAAAGCAGAACCTTAATTGAGTCTTTCATGAAGAATAAACTACCTTTTAGGTTAATAGATAAGGAATATAACTTCTTCGAGCATTTTATATGTAAAGATATAATCTCCTATTTAAAATTAAGCATTAACAATGATGATAGAGAATGTTTTTGTAGAATAATAAATAAGCCCTTTAGATATTTTGGTAAGGGATACTTAGAGCAAGTTAAAAACAACATTATTAAATCTAGTTGTTTTGAATATATAAAAACCTTAGAGGGGCTTCATCCATATCAACTTTTAAATATAGATAAACTTAGAAAAGATATAAATTATTTAAATAAGGTATCTTTACCTGTTGCAATAGATAAGATATTAAGTGATTTAGGATATTATGAGTATATACATGAGTATGCTACAAAGTATAAAATAAATTTTCAGGACTTAGTAGATGTTATAAATGAATTTAAAACCTCTGCTAAAGAGTACCCTACAATCATAAGATTTTTAGCTCACATAGAAGAATTTTCAGAACAACTGGAAAAAAATAAAAAGCAAAAAAAGTTAATCATAGATGGGATTATACTAAGCACAATTCATGGTGTAAAGGGTATGGAGTATAAAAATGTTTTTATTATTAATTGCAATGAAGATTATTTACCTCATAGCAGTAGTGTAGAGAATAACTTAGAGGAGGAGAGGCGTCTTTTTTATGTTGGAATAACTAGAACAGAAGTTAATCTATGGTTATCTATATCTCAAAGTGTTAAGGGGAGCAAGAGAGAAACTTCACGGTTTATAAATGAACTAGGCATGAAATTTAGAGGGGAGGAAAGAAAGTTTCTGCAAATTAATGACCAGCTAATTCATAAAAATTTTGGTCATGGCATAGTAGTTTTAATTAATGAGGATACTATAGATGTAGAATTTTCTAATGGCATAAGGCGGAGATTTGATATATTAATAAGTTTTAACAATGGGCTACTGAAAAAGATATAAATTTATTTATATAATAAAAGAAGCCACGGTATAACCTTTTTATATGTTAATTATACAGTATTATGGGTAAAATAGATTAAATGAATATTATATATTGATGTTACACCCTATTTCAAGAGTTATATTTGACATGTTATTCTAATATGTTATACTAATTATCTAAGAATCTATTAGGAGGCGATTATTATGATATCTTTTACAAGAGTATGGGATGATGTTCAAAATATTATTGATAATGAGGATTTAGATATAAATATAATAGAAAAATATAATGGTGGATTTGCTATTAACCATAATAATGACACTGCCTTTATAAATAAACAGGATTTTGTTAGTGTTTGGTGTAAAATTCAATGTGATGATGAGGTATGTGTATATGCAACTAAATCTACATTTACTAATTGTTCAAGGGATGAATTGAAAGAACTTTACGTTTGCAAGATATTAAAACAATTACCTTATATTGAGGAATCTTTAGGAATATTAAAACTTGTTTAATAGTTTTTTAGATATAGTCTTACATTATGAATGTAAGACTTTTTTTATATGGATTTTTACTATAAAAGTAACTTAATTAATATATATAACACTAATTCATACTAATATTAATAATATATTTGTAAGGTGGTGAATAAATCTTATGTATTTCAATAGTAGCTTTAATAATAAAACCTTAGATGAATATAAAAAGAAGTTAGATTCAATTGATTTGAATTTGGCTGACCTAGAAATTATAGCTTGTATAATAATAATAATAGGGTCCTTAATATTGATATTATCTGCTAAATTAAATAAAAAAGAAATTTATGATAAAACCTATGGTAAAAATAATATTAAGGCATCACAGGTAACATATATGGCTTTCCTAGTTGAGTTCATTGGAATATTTTTATTTTTATATGTATCTCTTAGTAGAAAAAATCAGATTATATGTAAAAAAAACTTAGGTATAACAAAAGAGTCTATTCTACCCTATGATTTAATAAGTAGTGGTTATTCAATAAATTTGTTTTCCAATTTAGTTAAAATCATGGGTGCATATAATATGAATAATCTTAATTTTAATAATAAGAGTCCAGTATAAAGGTGTATTTTGGAAAATTCATATAATTAAATAATAATTTAAGATATATATACCTAATTTTATATATCTTAAATTATTATTTATGTTATATTTAATATATAGTACAGGAGGTATTTTTATGTGGAAAAAAATATTATTGGGATTATTAGTTATTTTCGGAGTGGCTTTTTTATTTATTTATAATTTTACCAAATATAATGAACTTAATTTAAATTCATTAGATTCTAGAAATTATATAACACTTGCAGATAAGGCAGGTGAAGGAAATCTTCAATTAAATTGGACATACATAGCAGCCATAAATGCTGCACAAAATAATAATAATTTCAAAGAAGTAAGTAGTTCTGATATGGAGCATGTTGCACTTATGTTTATAAATAAGTTGGAAGAAAATTGGACTGCATACACTTTCAACGAAGTTATAGAAAGTCTAGAGCTAAGTGGAAAAATTAAAAAGAGGGCTCTTAGATATTTGACTGATTTAGAGAATTATGTATCTGTAGATAATGATAGAATACTAAGTTTGGAGCAAAAAAAATTTATTAAGGATGTAACACCTGGAGCAATAAAGAATTATAGCAACTATGGCATACTACCATCAATAACAATAGCTCAAGCAATTTTAGAATCCGATTGGGGACGTTCTAATCTTTCAATAGAGGCAAAAAATATTTTTGGAATTAAGGCGGATTCAAATTATCAAGGGGACATTGTTACCTTTGAAACTACAGAGTTTTATGGAGAGAAAATTAAAGATAACTTTAGAAAGTATGAAGATGTAAGTTTGTCAATGGAAGATCATGCTAAGTTTTTGAAGGAAAATGAGAGGTATACTTATAATGGAGTATTTGACTCAAAGACATATACAACTCAGGCTGAAGCTCTTGAAAAGGCTGGATACAGTACTTCTCAAAATGAAAATGGGGATAAAATTTACGCAGAAACTTTAATTGATGTTGTTAAGTCTTATAATCTTCAATTAATTGACAGTAGGGTAATAGAAAATAGGAAATAGTTAGTAGGGTAGTCACGTATATAAGTATATATGAAAGATATAAGTATATATGAAAGATATAAGTATATATGAAAGATATAAGTATATATGAAAGATATCATTATAAAAGGCTTATAGCCCTATTACAATGATATCTTTTGTAATTCTCATGAAAATAAGGTTTTAGTAGTTACTTTTGAGAGTTTATTTAAATACAGTGGGTATAGCTTATTCGCCTATAATGAAACTTTCATCTAAGAGCGTAAATTTATCTTTTATGTTATTTGAAAAATAAAGTTTGCTATCCTTGGTTATAAATATAGCTTCTGCATCATTACGACTGTTAATAAATTCTAAACCATTTTCTAAACCTAGGGAAAAAATAGTAGTAGATAGAGCATCACCTAATATGGAACTATCAGTTATTAAAGTTACTCCAGCAATATTATTTTCATAAGGGAAACCTGTTTTAGGATTAAGAATATGATGGTATTTCTTACCATCATATTCTACATATCTTTCATAGATTCCAGAGGTAACGATGGAGGAGTTCTTAAGCTTAATTGATCCTATAGCTTCTCCCCTCCCTTCAAAGGGGTTTTGAAGCCCTATGTTCCAATCCTTATGATCTATGTTTCCACCTATAGTTAATACATTGCCACCAAGATTAATTATGCCATGTTCAACGCCTAAATTTTTTAAAACAGTAGCTGCTTCATCAGCTGCATAACCCTTAGCAATACCGCCAAGATCAATACGCATTCCAGGAACTTCAAGTTTAGCACTACTAGTTGTATGATCCAATGTGAGTTTAGAGTAATCAATAAGTGGTAGAGTAGAACTTATTTCCTCTTTACTAGGTACCTTGGCAGATTCTGTTCCAATGTTCCACAGTTTTACTAAGGGACCAATTGTAATATCAAAGTTCCCCTCTGAAGTCGTACTAAGCTCTTTTCCCATGGTAAGTACTTTAAATGTATCCTGTGATACCTCTAATGATTCTTTTCCGGAAAGCTCATATAATTTATAAATTTCACTATCAACTATATTTACGCTCATTTTATTTTCTATATCTTTAATTCTACTAAATGCTTTATCTAAAATGTCTTTATCTGATTTGTCATAAATCTTTATAGAACATATAGTTCCTAATAAAAATTCTGTTCCTTCTATAGGTTCTAATTTAAGATTTTTCTTTGAACATCCAAATAAACAAGTGGAAAACATAGAAAAAATTAAAATTATACCTACAGTATTTTTCCAAAATTTGTTTTTCATAAGTGAACTCCTTTAATAACATGTTGATTTTATATAAAAATATATTTATACTTGATTTAGTGTAGCATTATAATATTTTGACTACAAGAATAAATATTATATTTGGTCAAAAATAAATTTATTCTGTAATCCTTGCATATTTTATAATATGAAACAGTGTATATCACAGAAAAGTTTATAGTATAGAGTGTATAAGATATGTAAAGAGAACATACACATTCTCTATATAATAGGAGAAGGCTATGCATGGCATCATTTAAAAGACTATAAAGAGAGCATATAGTATATAGGAAAGTGGGTATGTTAATATGAAGAAGTGGGATTTTATAATAATTGTATTGGTACTTATAATTTCAGCCATTGGATTTATATTTATTAGTAAGATGCAAAGTAAAGACTACAGCGAAAAATTTGTGGAGATAACCCTTGATGGTAAGTTGCTAAAGACTATAGATATTACAGATAAAAACTATAGCTCAAAATTTTCAATTAGTAATGAGAGCTACGTCAATGAATTTATAATTGAAAATGGCACCATAAGAATTATATCAGCTAATTGTTCTGATGAAGTATGTGTAAAATCAGGTTCCATAGGCAAGGTTGGTGAGACCATAGTATGCTTACCCCATAGGCTAATAGTGGAAGTACGGGGCATAGAAGAAAGTGGACTTGATGATATATCTAAATAATTTTTAAGGGTATTATAAAATGTAAAGTGTAGGTGACATAATGAACTCAATTAAAAAAAATACCTTTATAGCCTTATTGATTGCTCAAGCTTTGGTATTATATGTGGTGGAATCTATGATACCTCTACCATTTATAGCTCCAGGTGCTAAACTTGGATTATCTAATATAATAACTGTTGTGTCCATATGTATACTAGGATTTAAAGACTCTTCTAAAATTGTTGTTTTAAAAATTTTGCTTTCAACGTTTTTTGCCGGTTCATTATCAAGTTTATTATATAGCTTAAGTGGGGGAGTCTTAAGTTTAATTGCAATGACTTTAATGTATAAAATTGGTGAAGATAAAATTAGTATAATAGGTGTTAGTATAATAGGGGCAATCTTTCATAATATAGGGCAGATAATTGTTTCTATATTCATAATAAGTAATGTAAAAATAGCCCTGTATCTACCTATCTTATTACTCCTTAGTCTTGGTACAGGTATTTTCAATGGTATAACTGCAAATTATTTATTAAAACACCTCAAAAGGATTGGATTTATAAAAAAACTCTTATTTGATGAAAAGTAGCTATAGAGTTCCTAAGAGGAATTACAAGGTTTGATACTGTTAATTCATGAAGAAATCTATACTTTAATTAAAATATTGTATACTTTAATTAAAGTATTGTATAATAAGAGTGAATTAAGAATTTAAAACTTGATTTTTAGTGGCATAGAGGTACATTTACATATGATACTAATAAAAATTTAAATGGGGGTAATACGGATGAACATTAATCAAAGGGTAGAAGCTCTTAGAGAGTCTATGAAAAACAAAGGCATTAAAGCTTACATAGTACCAAGTGCAGATGCACATCAAAGTGAGTACGTTGCAGATTATTGGAAATGTAGAACTTGGATATCAGGTTTTACAGGATCAGCTGGTACAATAGTTGTAACAGAGGATAAGGCAGGATTATGGACTGATGGAAGATACTTTATACAGGCTGAAAAGCAACTTTTAGGATCAGGTATTGATTTATTTAAAATGGGTCAACCAGGAGTTTTAACCATTAATGAATGGTTAAAAGAAGAGTTAAAAGATGATTCCATTATTGGCTTTGATGGAAGAGTATATTCTGTAGATGCTGCTAGAGAAATGCAAGTTGCTTTAGCTGAAAAAAATGTAATATTAGAAACAAAATATGATTTAATAAATGATATATGGAAAGATAGACCAAGTACATCTAAAGAGGCAATATTTATTCATGAACTAAGATATGCTGGTAAATCAAGAGTAGAAAAATTAGAATTAGTTAAAAATGAGATGAGGTTAAAAGGTGCCACTCATCACTTATTAACATCTTTAGACGACATTGCATGGTTACTAAATATAAGAGGAAATGATGTACATTGTACACCGGTTGTTATTTCTTATGTGGTGGTATCAATGGATAAAACTTACTTATTTTTAGATGAAGATAAGGTTTCAAAGGAAGTTAGAGCAGAATTATTAATAGATGGTGTAGAAGTTAGAAGTTATGAAGATATAGGTAGCTTTTTATCAACATTATGTAATGGGGATAAGTTACTATTTGATGCTCATAAAACCAATCTATGGTTGAAAAATAGCTTAGATCAAGCTGTTGCTATTATTGAATCAAACAATATAACAACACTTTTAAAATCTGTTAAAGATGAAGTTGAAATAGCTAATCTAAATAACTGTCAAATTAAAGATGGTGTTGCAATGGTGAATTTCTTACATTGGCTAGATACAAATATAGGCAATATAGAAATAACTGAAATCACTGCAGACTTGAAATTAAGAGAATTTAGAGCGGCTCAAGAAGGATTTATAGAGCCTAGTTTTGGAAGTATAGCCGCATATAAAGAGCATGCTGCAATGATGCATTATTCAGCTACTCCTGAAGTTACTTATAAATTAGAAAGAGAAGGGTTATTCCTTTTAGATTCAGGTGGACAATATTTAGATGGTACTACAGATATTACTAGAACTATGGTTTTAGGTCCTATAAGCGCAGAAATGAAAAAAGACTTTACCTTAGTATTAAGAGGACATATTGGATTAGCTATGGCTAAGTTCCTTTATGGAACAACAGGTACAGGATTAGACATTTTAGCTAGAAGACCACTTTGGGAAGAGGGCATTGATTATAAATGTGGTACAGGACATGGTGTTGGATACTTACTAAGTGTTCATGAAGGACCTCAAAGAATAAGTCAAGCATTAAATGCATTTAAGATGGAAAAAGGCATGATTACAACAAATGAGCCAGGTATATATAAAGAAGGTAGACATGGTATTAGAATAGAAAATACATTACTAACTACTGATTATATGGAAACTGAATCAGGTAAGTTTATGCAATTTGAAACTATATCTTATTGCCCAATTGACAGGGAAGGTATAGATGTTTCTATGCTAACTGTAGAAGAAAGAGCTTGGTTAAATAGATATCATGAAAATGTATACAGTAAATTATCTCCATATTTAACCGAAGAAGTTAAAGAATGGTTAAAAGCTGAAACAGCATTAATTTAACCTAAAAAGGTATCCATGTTATGGATACCTTTTTGTATTAAATTGATTATTTAAGATTTCGTTATAGTGTTCTAATTTAGATATTATTTTACTCTTAAGATCATCTAATATAGGTGTTTTAAGTGATGCTACATAGGTTTCATCAAGTAGTAAGGTAAGAGCATCCTCAATAGTTTCTATTACATAGATATTAAATTTATTTTCAGAAACAGCTTGGAGTATTTCGTCATTTAAAACTAGATTATCTACATTGCTTTTAGGAATAACAACCCCGTGATCTCCATTTAATATAAATAAGCTGCATATATGGAAGTAGCCTTCTATTTTATCGTTTACCCCTCCTATTGGTTGAACTTCACCTCTTTGGTTAATTGACCCTGTAATAGCTAAGGATTGTTTTATTGGAACATCACTCAAGCTAGAAATTAAGCAAACTAACTCTGCACAAGAAGCACTATCTCCATCAATATCGCAATAGAGTTGCTCAAAAACAATATTTGCATTAAAAGAAAGCTGTTGATTTTGGCAAAGCCAATTTTCTAGGAATGAGGAAAGTATTAAAATTCCCTTGCTATGAATATCTCCACTTAAATTACTTTCTCTTTCGATATTTATCACACCATTACGTCCTATGAAGGTGTTTGAGGTTATTCTATGCTGTCGTCCAATTATACAATCTCCAAAATCTGAAACAGATAGCCCGTTAATCTCACCAACCCTACCTCCTTGAAGATTTGCAATATATTGTTTTGAAGCATATAAATCCAAGGTTTTTTTCTTATATAGGGAATGCATCTTATTTATTTCGCTTAAAGCTAGTAATATATGAGTTTTACTTATAATTAATAGATTTTCCTCTCTTGCAAAAGTGTCACCAAGGTCTATTAAATCTAAAAGAGTACTAATTGTGGAGGAAATATATTTCTTGTTTTCAGCTAGTCTAGAACCATGGCGTAACAATTCAATTATTGCACTTCTATCCAGGTGGAGAAATTTTTTTTCCTTTATATAGTTAGTAAAATATCCTATGATTTCAGTGGTAGTTTCTAAATCATTTGGAACATTAGAATCAAATTCAGCTTTTATTTTAAAAAGTCGTTTAAACTCTATATCATAACTTAGTAGTGAACTATAAAACATATCACTTCCAATTAGGATAACTTTAATTTTAAGTGGAATAGGTTCTGGGGTTAATGAAATCAATGGTATAATTTCAAAATTATTCTTTGAATTTGTTACATATATATTTTCAGATTTTAGGCACCTTTTAAGAGCCTGCCATGAGCCTGGACTACTAAGAAGTCGTTCAGCTGATATAATTAAGTATCCACCATTGGCTTTATGGATACTTCCAGGTTTAATTAAAGAAAAATCTGTTACTAATTGAGTTCCAGTATTTTCATATTCTATTCGACCTAATAAATTAAATATATCGGGACAATCCTCAAAAACAACTGGGCAGCCATTTTCGGGTTTGTTCGTTGAAACAATACTAACTTCATATCTTTTAAGGAAGTTTCTTTCAAGCTTTTTAGCTAATTCTAAATTTTCTTCTAAAAATAATTCGATGTTTTTACTTAAGTCTATTTTTAATAATTCCATGTAACTTATAAGAGAAGAATTATATTTATATTCTTCAATCATGGGGCTTAATGCTTTTTCAATAATTTTATTAGAGGTGAAAATAGCTAATTTATTTAATTCGTCTTCAACATCCCTATCTATTATTTTAATATCTTTAATTACATCTAAAGATATTAATCTTAATTCACTTAAATTGTCATTAATAATCCTTTTTTCAGATTTTGATAGCTTATTATAATACTCCGAAGTCATTTCTTCCTCATGAAGTAAAGGGGTGAATACAAATCCATCATCTTCAGATTCGTGTATAGAAAAGTGAAGTCTATGAGCTGCTACGTAGAGTCTATCAGTAGTTTCTATTATGAGTTCGTCATATTTTTTCAAAAGTTTATTTTTTTCAGCCTCATAGTTGTTTGAACTGAAATATGCAGGAACATATTTAATTAAGTATTTAACTAAATTATTCATATTATTTTTAAATTTTACTGCATTACCAGTTGATAGAGAGATTGCAATAGGAGAAGCTTCCTCATGAAAATTATATACGTAACACCAATCAAGAGGGCTTTCTTGCTTTTTAGCATAATCTTCAATCTTATTTATTATATAGCTTGTTTTTCCTGTTCCACTTTCTCCAGATATAAAAATATTATATTCTTTTTTATTTAATTTCAAACCTAAATCTATAGAATTCTGAGCAGTTTTTTGACTAATAATTTTTGTGAAATCTGTTATTTCCTTAGTGCTTATGAAAAATGGAATATTTGAAGTGTCTATGGTTAAATCTGATAAAAGCAACTTTTTATTACCAATCAAAGTTTACCTCCTACTGTACAATTATTAATTAAAAAATAATATATTTTATCATATGTTATGAATGAATAATGTGATATAGTTATT
This sequence comes from Clostridium sp., assembly GCA_036657335.1. Classification (GTDB taxonomy): domain Bacteria; phylum Bacillota; class Clostridia; order Clostridiales; family Clostridiaceae; genus Clostridium_D. Next base: position 56,470 of record JAVXGR010000001.1, read on the forward strand.
ACTTTTTAATAATGATATAATTAAGTTTGCATTTAAACTTAAACTTAATTATAGATGTAAATATAAAGTCACATGTAAAGTTACAATTCATTTAAAGTTGAATTGAACTTTAAATGAATTGTAACTACTTAAAATGAAAATATCCTGTATTATAGTATAAAGGTATAAAACAAGTTAGGAGAAGGTACTATGTGTAAAATACTTATTGTCGAGGATGAAAGTAGTATTAGAAGCTTTCTAAAGGTAAGTTTAAAAACTAATAATTTTGAGGTCATTGAGGCTGAGGACGGTTTACTTGGTTTAGAACTAGCTAGAAAAGAAAAGCCGGATGTAGCACTACTAGACGTTATGATGCCTAATATGGATGGTATTGATTTATGTAAAATTTTAAGAAGTGAGTTTCCATCAATGGGAATTATAATGCTTACAGCTAGAGGGCAAGATATGGATAAAATAGTGGGACTTCAGGGTGGTGCAGATGATTACGTAGTGAAACCCTTCAATCCAACAGAGTTAATCTTAAGGTTAAAAGCCTTAATACGAAGAAGTAAATCTGATAATAGGGATGCCGATTCAAGTGTTATTGAAAGGTATCCATTTAAAGTTGATACTTATTCCCAAAAAGTATACAAGCACGATAAAATTTTAGAGCTTACACCGAAAGAATATCTATTAATAAAGATGTTAATGGAAAATCCGGGCAGAGCATTTAGTAGAGAACAGTTATTGAACCTAGTATGGGGTTGGGACTTTTTTGGAGAATCTAAAATTGTGGATGTTAATATTAGGAGACTTAGAACTAAAATAGAGGATAGCGCCTCAACTCCAGAATTCATTGAAACTGTCTGGGGAACAGGATATAGATGGACTGAAAGGGGTCTTGAGTAATTTGAGGTATAATTTATGAGGAGTATAAAAAAGAGACTATTCAAGCATTTTTTATTTATTATAATATCTACAGTTATAATTTTAGAAGTAATATTAATATCCTTTGTAAAAACATATTATTGTAGCAATATGGAGGACTTTCTAAAGGGTCAAATTAAGACTTCAGCTGACTTTTATAATAAATATTTTTCCAATTCATCCTTAGAGGATAATGTTTTAAATAATGTAGATGCATTTTGGAAACAAAGTAATACCCAAGTTCAAATTATAGATTTAAATGGTAAGGTAATTATGGATTCCATAGGTTATATACAAAAAAATGAAATGACTACTTCAGACTATTTAAAAGCTAAAAATGGCGAATTTGGAAGTTGGATTGGTAAAGTTCCTTATGATAAGAAAACAGTTATAGCTGTTTCTCATCCACTTAAAAGTAATGATGAAATTGTAGGTGTAATGAGATTTGTAAGTTCTCTAAGCAAGGTTAATAACCAATTACTTATGGTTTTTATCAGTTTTTGCTTAGTAGGCATAGTGGTAAGTTTAATTTCAATAATAACCAGTTTATTTTTATCTAGAAGTATTATTGCTCCTATAGAATATTTAACTAAGGATGCTCAAAAGATGGCAAGAGGAGAGTTTGATTTTAAAAGTCATAATTATTCTGATGATGAAATAGGAAAATTAGCTGAAACTTTTAATTATATGGCTGGGGAAGTATTAAATAGAGATAAATTAAAAAATGATTTTATTTCTTCGGTATCTCATGAGTTAAGAACACCTTTAACAGCAATTAAAGGCTGGGCAAATATTTTAAATACTACTGATGGTATAGATAGGTCTACAACTAAAGAAGGTTTAGAAATAATTGAGAAAGAAAGCGATAGACTTACCAATATGGTAGAGGAGCTTTTAGATTTTTCCAAGTTTGTTTCAGGGAGAATTACTTTGAAAAAGGAAGATTCATCTTTACAAGAATTTGCTTATTATATTGAAAGTTTTATGAATCCAAGAGCTTTAAGAGATAAAATAACACTTAAGGTAAGCTGTGAAGATGGAATGCCTAATGTTTACATTGATAAAAATAGAATGAAGCAAGTGGTGCTTAATATATTAGATAATGCCTTTAAATTTACTGAGGAAAATGGAAGTATCACATTGAAAATATATAAAGAAAAACAGAACATTGTAATGTGTATAACTGATACAGGTATAGGAATATCTATGGATGAGTTACCTAAGGTAAAGGAAAAATTCTATAAGGGGAAAAGTAGTAAATCACAGAATGGTATAGGCTTATCCATATGTGATGAAATTATTAAACTTCATAATGGTACCTTAGACATAGAAAGTATAGAACAAGAAGGTACAGTTGTTCTTATAAGTATTCCTATAATATAAACTAACAACCATAATAATGGCTTAGGAGAATAATAAATGGTGAAAAAATATTTCTTAATCATAATTATTTCATTGATAATGTGTTTTTTAGTTCAAGGATGTGCAAGTAATCAAGAGGGCATAAAAACCAATATGATTAATAAAATGCAAGTAGACTCTATGGAGACGGTTATCTCACCAGAGAACAATATTTTACCTATAGAAGGAACATGGGAGATTACTAACTATTTAGATTTAAAAGATTCTTCATCTAAGGATGAGGAGGATGAAGAAAATCGTGAATATAAAGAACTTATAAATAAGACTGCTGTATTTTCTAAAGAATATGCATTTATATATAAAGATATATGCTATGAGCCACAATATAAAGTTAAGAGTATTAAAACTAGCACATACTTATATCACAGCATGAAAAAATCTAAACAAGAAGTCAATGTTGATTCTGAATATGTGGATGTTATTTCAATATCCTCAGAGGAAAATTATTTTTATGATATAATAAAGGTAGATGAAAACAATATTTTAATTAAAATAAATGATATTCTATATTATTTGAAAAAGATTTCCCCTAATATAGAAAAATATATTTATGGCAGTGCAATTGAGAAACCTAAAGGAAGAGAAATTCGTCAAAATAACTCAATTAGCTCTGGGGTCTTATTTGGACTTAAATATAAAACAAATAAAGAGAGTAGAGAGTATGAATATAATACATTGTGGATATCACATGACAATGGTGAAATAGGTCCTATTATTGAACTACCTAAGTTATTGGTTCCTAGAATAGCAGGTTTTCAGTTAGTAGACATCATTAAAGATCAAGGTTATGATGGTCAGTATATTTCTATTAAAAATATAGATTTATTGGATAATACACCGGTTAAAGAGATTCCTAATATTAGTATAATTGGTGAAAAACAATTTTTAGAGATTAATTTTGTAGGAGAAGACTATATTGCCACACAAAATATAAGAGAGGGTTCTTATGGTGGAACTAAAGATGTAAGTATAAAGTATGAAGTTAAGAGTTTAGATGACATAAGTAATAGTGAGCCTATAGCTATATCAAGTATTTTTGGGAAAAAGAGTAGAAATAGTTTTGAGGACATGGCAAAAGAAGAGGTTTTTAAGATTAATTCTAAGGTTGCCCAATTGAATTTTGATGAGACTAATTATACTATTATAAGAGATAGTGGACATTGGAGGGTTGAGGGTATAATTAATGCTACCAATAAGGATGGAACTAAAGTTTCAAAAACTTTAGGTTTAAACCTTGATCCTGAACTTAAAATGGTTAATTATGATGAGTTATATATACCTTGGAGTCAAATTAAGGAAGCTATTCCTAGTACTGTTGATGCATTTATATCTCCAAGTAAAGATTTTGCAATAATTAAAACAAAGAGTAATCTACAGTTGCATAGAATAATAAATAATAGCATAAGTAGTAATCCATTAAATACAATAGATCTTCCAGAGGGCACATCCATAGTAATGGCAGAGTGGGCTCAAGGGGGCTATAGCGACAAATGGTATAATATATGTAGAAACATTGAAAATAATTTAATTATGGGTAGATAAGCTAGAGTAAAAAAAATATCATATAAGCAGCAAAGGTGATTTCTTCAATATCTTCATATATGTAAATCATAAAAATTAAAACCCAGTATAATTAATTTGCTATATATTTATATTTAAAAAATATTGACTAAAGTAATTATATATAGTAAAATGAGTACAATTAAATATTGAAGTTAACCTTTAAGTTGGATCCAGAGAGATCTAAAAGGAAGATAGTAAATTGGCCTAGGGGCTAAATCTAAAACTATATATTTAAACCATAACACTATATATAGTTATAATACTTTTTAAATAACTTAGAATTTACAGTCTTCCTTTTAAAAGGAAGACTTTTTTATTTCTTTATTATAACGCCCTTTAAATATAGTACTGAGAGACTAATAAGGAGGAATTAATATGTTAAAAAACAGACACTTAATTGAACCAATGGATTTTACAACAGGTGAATTACAAGAAATTTTGAACTGTGCACAGGATATTATCGAAAATCCTAAAGCTTATTCTGAGGTGTGTAAAGGTAGAATACTAGCAACTCTTTTTTATGAGCCAAGTACAAGAACAAGACTAAGCTTTGAGGCAGCAATGTTAAGATTAGGCGGTAGTGTTCTAGGATTTTCGGAAGCTAGTTCCAGTTCAGCAGCAAAAGGGGAAAGTGTAGCAGACACAATAAGAACTGTAAGTTGTTATGCTGATATAGCAGCAATGAGGCACCCTAAAGAAGGAGCACCTAAAGTTGCATCAATGTACTCAGAGATACCTGTTATAAACGCTGGAGATGGTGGTCATCAGCATCCAACTCAAACATTAACTGATTTATTAACAATATTAAATCTAAAAGGTAGACTTGGAGGCTTAACTATAGGAATATGCGGAGATTTAAAGTTCGGAAGAACAGTGCATTCACTTATAAAAGCAATGTCTAGATATCCAGAAAATAAATTTATATTAATATCACCAACAGAGTTAAAAGTACCGGATTATATAAAAAAAGAAGTGTTGCAAAACAAAGATATAGAATTCAAAGAAGTTGAGAAATTAGAGGATGTAATAGGAGAAGTAGATATACTTTACATGACTAGAGTTCAAAAAGAAAGATTTTTCAATGAGGGAGATTACATAAGACTTAAAGACAGCTATATATTAGACTCTAAAAAAATGAAAGATGCTAAGGCAGATGCCATAGTTATGCACCCATTACCAAGAGTAAATGAAATATCCATTGAAGTAGATAATGATCCAAGAGCAGCGTATTTTAAACAAGCTAAATTTGGAATGTTCGTAAGAATGGCACTTATCACAAAGCTATTGGGGGTAGAAAAGTAATGATGGAGATAAAGAGTATAAAAAAAGGAATAGTAATAGACCATATAAAAGCAGGTTTAGGACTAAAGATTTTCAATTACTTAGGATTAGAACATGTTGATTATGCTGTAGCTTTAATTATGAATGCTTCAAGCGATAAAAACACTAGAAAAGACATAATAAAGATAGAAAATGAAATAGATCTTGATTTTAGAGTACTTGGCTTCATAGATCCAAGTATTACAATAAACATAATAGAAGATGAAAAAGTTAAGGAAAAAATATCATTGAATTTGCCTAAACAAATAGAAAATGTAATACGTTGTAGCAATCCAAGATGTATTACATCAATAGAACAAGAGATAGTTCATAAATTTTATTTAGTTGAAGGATGTGGCAGTACATATAGATGTGGGTACTGTGACGAGGCTTACGTACCAACAGTATAGTTATATAAAACTTAATTTTAAAAACAATGTTCCTAGTGAAGCAAAACCACCTACCAACTATAGTTATATAACCTTGATCATAATATAATAAATTATGATCAAGGTATAAAATAAAATTTATGAGGTGATATTATGGAATTATTAATAAAGAATATTCGTATAGTTGATGCATCTCAAGATTTTCATGGTGATGTATATATAAAAGATGGGCTAATAGATGAAATGGGTAAAAATTTAATAAAAAATTGTGGAACAATTAATGGTAATGGAAATATTCTAATGCCATCTTTTATAGATTTGCACTGTCACTTTAGAGAACCAGGTTTTACACATAAAGAAGATTTGGAATCTGGGAGTAAAGCTGCAGTAAAGGGCGGGTATACAGTAGTAAACTTAATGGGTAACACAAAACCAGTAGCTAGTACCATGGAGATTATTAACTATGTAAATGAAAAAGCTCGAAAAATAGGATTAATTGAAGTTAATCAAGTTGCCACTGTAACTGATGGCTTAAAAGGTGAAAATATTCAACATTTAAATAACATAGATGAATCGGTAAAATTTATATCAGATGATGGACTCGGTGTTAATAGTAGTAAGGTAATGATGGAGGCAATGATTTTTGCTAAGAAATCTAACTTAACCATTATGTCTCATGCAGAATCTAAGGAGTTTTCAAGTATTGATATGAGATTAGCAGAGAATACCATGACATGGAGAGATATACATCTATGTGAATATACAGGTTGTAGTTTACATATGGCACACGTAAGCACTAAAGAATCAATGCAATACATAATAGATGGGAAAAATAAAGGATTAAAATTAACCTGTGAAGTAATGCCCCACCATATAGCTTTAAATGACAAGGAATCACAATATAGAGTTAACCCTCCAATAAGAAGCCTTGAAGACGTAGAGTTCTTAATTAAGGCCATACAGCATGGATTTGTTGATGCAATAGCAACAGATCATGCACCACATACCCTAGAAGATAAAAAAAATGGAGCTCCAGGTATCTCTGGAATAGAAACTAGTTTCTCAGTAAGTTATACAAAGCTAGTTAAAGAGGGACATATAAGTTTAAATAAACTTTCGGAATTAATGTCTAAAAATCCTGGAATAATAATGGGATTAAATAAAGGTGAAGTTAAGATAGGTTATGATGCTGACTTGGTATTAATAGATTTAGATAATAAAATTACTATTAATAGTAACAATTTTAAATCAAAGGGCAAAAACACACCATTTGATGGTAAAATAGTATATGGAGATATACTGAAAACATTTAAACTTGGGAAAGAGGTTTACTCAAAAAATATTTAATGTGATAACCGATATAGATTTTTTTTAGATAAGTTTCATGTACAGAGAGGGGAGTTTATAGCAAGAATTTTTTGCATGCATAAGCTTCATTAAATCATGTGTATAGCTACGATAAATATAATTGTTTTCACATAAAGTTAATTAATATAGAAAGATTTTGGAGGTATGGCACAATGATAATAGATAAGCTTTACAATATAATTGAGAAAAATGGGCATGTATGTTTAGGCTTAGATACGGATATAACATATATACCTAAGTGGTTTTTAGAAAAGTATCCAGCCCTTGATGATGCCTTATATCAGTTTAATAAAGCTATAATAGACGAAACTTTAGATGTGGTAGCTTGCTATAAGGTTCAGATAGCTTATTATGAAGCTTACGGATTAAAGGGACTAAATGCATACCATAAAACATTGGAATATATTAAAAAAGTTGGTGCTATATCTATAGCTGATATAAAAAGAGGAGATATTTCTAAAACAGCAGAAATGTATGCAAAAGCACATTTCTCAGGTGATTTTGAAAGTGATTTCATAACACTAAATCCATATATGGGATTAGATAGTATAGAACCATATTTAGATTATCTTAAGAATAATGAGAAGGGTGTCTTCGTGTTGGTGAGAACATCAAACCCTGGTGCAAAGGATCTTGAGTATGTAGAGCTAAAGGATGGTAGAAGAGTTTACGATCTTATAGGTGAGAAAATTCAAGATTTAGGTATGAATTATATGGGTAACTGCGGATATAGTTCTATCGGTGGTGTTGTAGGATGCACTGATGTAAAGGAAGGTTCCATTATGAGGGAACAGTTGAATAAGATGTTCTTTTTAATACCAGGTTATGGTGCTCAAGGTGGAGCTGCGAAGGATGTATCAGTGTACTTAAAGGGCGGAAATGGTGGAGTAGTTAACTCTTCAAGAGGAATATTATTAGCATATAAAAAGGTAGAAAATGGTGAAGAGAACTTTGCTAAATGTTCAAGAGATGCAGCTATTTTAATGAGAGATGACATTTTAAATGCTTTAAAATAGGAATCCTTATCTTCAGTAGTAAAATTTTTTAGTCTTTGGAAGAAGAGAAAATATGAGATTTTAAAAATAAGAAGCAAAAATATAAAAAAAGAAGGAGGAATTGCTACTAGACAAAATATCCAAATGGGTATATTTGTCCATATTTTGAGTAGCAGTAACAGAACTATGATTTGTTCTATAGAAAAAATTATAGAAAATGTAGAGATAAGTGAATCAATATGTAGGCTTTCTATTAAAGGAAATTTTGAAGGTAAACCAGGTCAGTTTTATATGTTAAAATTATTAAACGGCGATACCTTGCTTCCAAGACCAATAAGCATACATGATAATTCAGATGAGAAAATAACATTTCTATATCATGTTGCTGGTAAGGGTACTAAACAAATTAGTAAATTAATCATTGATGATGAAATACAAATAATGGGTCCTCTTGGAAATGGTTTTGATTTGGAGGGTATTAAGGGTAGGGTAGCCTTAGTAGCTGGTGGTATTGGAATAGCACCTATGCAATATTTAACTAAGGAACTTAGTAATTGTAGCATAGACTTTTATGCTGGTTTCAGAGATATACCCTATGGTTTAGAGGAAATAGAAAAATATTCAGAAAATGTTTTTATAGCTACTGAAAGTGGTAGAGTAGGGCATAAAGGGTATATTATAAGTATTTTAGAACCGGAGAAATATGATTTAGTTATCTGTTGTGGTCCAAAGATAATGATGGATAAGGTTATAAATATGTGTAAGGATAAAGGAACAAAACTATATGTTTCAATGGAAAGTAGAATGGCCTGTGGCATAGGTGCTTGTCTTGGATGTACTTGTAAAACTATAGATGGAAATAAAACTACTTGTAAAACAGGACCAGTATTCTTAGGTGAGGAGTTGGTATTATAATGATGAAGGTTAATCTTTGCGGTGTAGAAATGAAGAATCCTGTAATAACAGCTTCAGGTACTTTTGGATTTGGAGAAGAGTACTCCCAACTATTTGATATATCAAAGCTAGGCGGAATTAGTAGTAAGGGTTTAACTATACATAAAAAAGATGGTAATGACGGAATTAGAGTTTATGAAACTAAGGGTGGAATGTTAAATAGTGTTGGACTTCAAAACCCAGGGGTGGATAACTTTATAAAAGATTATCTTCCTAAGATGAGAAATATGGGTACAACAATTATAGCTAACCTAGGTGGAGCTACATTGGAAGATTACTTAAGCGGTATAGAAAAACTTAATGATACGGATATTGATATAATAGAATTAAACATATCATGTCCAAATGTTAAATGCGGGGGTATGGCCTTCGGAATAAAATCAAATGTAGCATATGATATTGTATCAGAAGTTAGAAATATTTGTAAAAAACCACTTATGGTAAAATTATCACCAAATGCAGAGGATATTGTTGATATGGCTTGTAGTTGTGTAGAGGCAGGGGCGGATGCAATATCTTTAGTTAATACATTTAAAGGTATGGCTGTAGATATTAGAAGTAGAAAACCTGTGTTTAATAACGTATCTGCTGGATATTCAGGACCTGCAATTAAGCCTATAGCTTTAAGGATGGTATATGAAGTTTGTAAAAATGTTAAGGTGCCAGTTGTAGGTATGGGTGGTATTGTAACATGGGAAGATGCTATAGAGTTCATAATGGCTGGTTCAACAGCAATACAAGTAGGGACTGCAAATTTTATAAAACCAGACATTTCTTTAGATATAATTAATGGAATTGAAGAGTTTATGAAAAGAGAAGGGATTAAAAATCTTAATGAAATAAGAGGGATATTGTAATTTAGTTTATAATATCTTTTACTTGTAAATATAATTTTAAAACTGTGGTTACTATATAGATGTAAGAGTATATAAAAAATAAAAAAGAAAGAGGTATTTATATGATAAATGTTTTAGATATATTAAAAGAATGTGGTGCTTTATTAGAAGGACATTTTTTACTGTCATCAGGGAGACATAGTAATAGATATTGTCAATGTGCTCAATTACTAAAGTATCCTGAAAAAGCTGAACAGGTTTTAAGTATAGCAGTAAACAAGGTTAAAGATTTAAATGTAGATTTAGTTGTTGGACCTGCAATGGGTGGTGTTATAGTTGCCTATGAAGTTGGTAGACAACTAGGTGTTCCAGCAATATTTACAGAACGTATAAATGGAGAAATGGAATTAAGAAGAGGATTCACAGTAAAAAAAGGTGATCGAATATTAATAACTGAAGATGTTGTAACTACAGGTAAATCTTCCTTAGAAACTATTAAGGTTTTAGAGGAAATGGGCGCTGTGGTAGTAGGAATAGCATCTATTGTAGATAGAAAAAGTAGTGATATAAAGTATCCTATATACAGTAGCATAGAATTAAATATAGAGAGCTTTAATCCTGAAGAATGTCCATTATGTAAAGAAGGAACTCCATATATAAAACCAGGAAGTAGAAACATTAAATAAGATAGCTGATAGACACATATATATTATAAAAATACTCCCTACTATAAACCTTAGAGGATTTATAGTAGGGAGTATTTTTATGTATATAAATTTGATTATAAATAAAGAAACTAGAGTAACATAGTATGAATTGTGTCTAGTTGTTCATTAGTTATATTAGAAAATACCAGTTTCTTTTCTTATTAAGCTTTGTAATTCATTACAACGATCTTTATTCATAGGTTTAATATTTTTAAGTTTATATGGTATACCTAACTTTTCATACTTATGTTGTCCTATATTATGATAAGGAAGTAGTTCGATTTTATCTACATTAGGTATTTGTTCTTTAATGATCTTAGATAGCTTTAAAATATGTTCAGTTGAGTCGGTTATACCAGGAACTACAACATGTCGCACCCAAACTCGAGAATTTGATTTTCTAAGAGCATTTAAGAACATTCTTATACCAACAGTATCTTTTCCGGTGAGTTCCTTATAGGTTGAACTATCTTCTTGCTTTATATCTAATAACACAAGGTCTGTGTATTTTAAAATTTCTTCGTAGTTACCTTCTCCGTAACCTGCAGTATCTATAGTTGTATGTATACCAGAAGTCTTACATAATTTTAAGCATTCTAGTAAAAATTCTGGTTGGATTAATGGATCTCCGCCAGAAAATGTAACTCCACCACCAGAATTATCAAAATAGGATTTAAAACGTCTGACTTTAGATACTATTTCTTCTGGAGTAACTTCCTTGCCTCCACTTAAACCCCATGTATCTGGGTTGTGGCAATAGGCGCATCGTAAGTGGCATCCTTGTATGAAAATTACACTTCTAATACCAGGTCCATCTACTAATCCCATAGTTTCAATTGAGTGAATTCTACCTGTAATCAATATATACCTCCATTTAAAACAAGTATAATAGCTTATAATGCAAAGCACTATAAGCTATTATTACTAATGCTTTATATTTGTTTTATAAAAATTAAGTTACATACTTTCGTGGAAAGTTCTACTTAATACTTCTAATTGTTGTTCTCTTGTTAATCTATTAAAATTAACTGCATATCCAGAAATTCTTATTGTTAAGGTTGGATACTTTTCAGGGTTTTCCATAGCATCTAATAAAGTTTCTCTATTAAATACATTTACGTTTAAATGGAATCCGCTTTGTGCAAAGTATCCATCTAGGATTGAAACTAAATTATTTACCTTAGTTTCATCATCTTTACCTAATGCATCAGGTACAATAGAGAAGGTATTAGAAACACCATCTTGACAATAGTTTCTATATGGAATTTTAGCAACAGAGTTTAGTGAAGCTAAAGCACCATTTTCATCTCTTCCATGCATTGGGTTTGCTCCAGGAGAAAGTGGCTCACCAACTTTTCTGCCATCTGGAGTAGATCCTGTTTTCTTACCGTAGACAACATTCGATGTAATGGTTAAAGCTGATAATGTATGTTCAGCGTTTCTGTAAGTTGGGTGTTTTTTTAGTTCATCACAAAATTGCTTTACAATTTCAACGGCTAAATCATCTACTCTATCATCGTCATTGCCGTATTTAGGAAAGTCACCTTGGATTTCAAAGTCAATGGCAATTCCCTCAGCATTTCTTATTGGTGTAACCTTGGCAAATTTAATTGCACTTAATGAATCAGCAACAACAGATAAGCCAGCGATTCCAAAGGCCATAAATCTCTTGATATCGGTATCTTGTAAGGACATTTGACCAGCTTCATAAGCGTACTTATCATGCATATAATGGATAGAGTTCATAGTATCTACATATAACTCAGCAATATATGCTAAGACTTTATCATAATTAGATTTTACTTTTTTATAATCTAAAACTTTATCTGTAATAGGCTCTATATTAGGAACAACTTGTATCAAGTCCCCTGTTTTAGTTTTCTTCTTTTCGTCAATACCGCCATTAATAGCATATAATAATGCCTTAGCAATATTAGCTCTAGCTCCAAAGAACTGCATTCTCTTACCAATTTCCATTGCAGATACACAACAAGCAATACCGTAATCATCACCATAAATAGGTCTCATTATATCATCATTTTCATATTGAAGTGAATCAGTTAATATAGACATTTTAGCACAGTATTTTTTGAAGTTAGATGGTAGTTTCTCTGACCATAAAACTGTCATGTTTGGTTCTGGTGCAGGATCTAAGTTAGTTAATGTATGTAAGAATCTAAAGGATGTTTTGGTAACTAGTGAGTTACCATTAATACCAACACCACCTATAGATTCAGTTACCCAAGTTGGATCACCAGCAAATAGTTCATTATATTCAGGTGTTCTCAAGTGTCTAGATAATCTTAATTTAATTACAAATTGATCAATAATTTCTTGTGCTTCAAGTTCAGTGATTGCTCCTGATTTTAAATCTTGTTCTATAAAACAATCAATAAAAGTAGTTGTTCTTCCTAGGGACATTGCTGCACCATTATTCTCTTTTATAGCTGCTAAATATCCAAAATATAAAAATTGAACAGCTTCTTTAGCATTATTAGCAGGTTCAGAAATATCAATACAGTAGGAAAGAGACATTTCTTTTATTTCCATCATAGCTCTTATTTGCTCGTTAACTTCTTCTTTTAATCTGATAGTTTCTTCTAAGTTACCAGTATTAATGTTTTTTAAATCGGATTTTTTATCTTTAATTAAAAAGTCCATACCATATAAAGCTATTCTTCTATAGTCACCAATTATTCTTCCTCTGCCATAAGCATCTGGAAGACCGGTTAATAATCCAACTGTTCTAGCTTTTTTAGTAGCATCTGAATACGCATCGAAAACACCCTGATTATGAGTTTTTCTATACTTATTGAAATATGTACTTATATCATTATTTAATTTAAAGCCATATGCTTCTAATGATTGTTCAACCATTCTAAATCCACCAAATGGATTAACAATTCTTTTTAAAGGAGCGTCAGTTTGTAATCCAACTATTGTTTCGTTACTTTTATCAATATAACCAGGTTTGAAATTATTTATGCCTGAAACTTCATTAACCTCTACGTCGATGATACCTTTTTTTATTTCCTCAATAATTAGAGCATGTGCTTTATCCCAAACTTTAGTTGTTTTGTCAGTTTTACCAACTAAAAAACTATCATCACCCTCATAAGCGGTGTAGTTTTTTTGAATGAAATCTCTTACGTTTATAGAGTTTTTCCAGTTTTCTCCATTGAAATTTTCCCATTGTTTGAACATGTAAATCATCCTCCTAAAATAGTAGAGGTACTAAATTTATATATAATTCAGTTTAATACGACTACATAATCTATAATAAATTAAATGAAAGTTTATATGTATGTAAAATGAAATATAAATTAATATTTCTTACAAAGTGATTATACACCATTATGGTATATTTGTTAATATCTTTTTAGTTAAAAAAAGAGTGCCTTCAAACAAATGAAAGAAGTATATTAATATATTGCAATTATCAGAAAAAAATATCATTTTAAAAAGCTATTTACAGTGCTGAAATACAGTGGAAATACAGAAATAATGTGATTTTTAAAAATAAAACCATGTTTTTTAAAAGCGGTTTAGAATAACTTATAGTTAAATTATTCAGAAAAAAATGAAGTTTTTTTGAAAATAATTCTTTAATTTCAATATAAATTAAAGATGTTTATTAAAATTAAAGATATTCACGAAAATTAAATGATTTTTAATATAATAATTCGAAAAAATAAATACTAAAAAAGCAAATTTGATATATAATAATAATGAATAGTTATGAATATATATTTTCCCTATTATTATTAAATTTTTGTATTATAATAATAATAGAAAAGCGTAGGAGGTGTTACCATGAGAAAACCAAGTATATTTAGCAATGACTACAATAAACAAATTAAAAAAAGAAAAAGAACCCTTATTTTTTCTGCAACTATAATTGCAACATGTATAGGGGTTACTATATACATGTCATCAAATATGGGCTTTTTTCAGGAAGCTAAGGAAAAGGTAATTAATGTGTTGAAATTTAATAAGGATACAAATAAGGATATAGATGAGATAAAGGATACTAACATAGATGATACACTTATCAATCCCCCACAAGTATCAGGAGAAGACATAACACAAAGTAAAACAGAAATTCAAAAAGTAGACCTAGGTTCAGATATAACTATTGAAATTATAATTGAAGAAAAAGATTCAGTAAAAAACATAGTTGAAATTAAGAACAATGAAATGGTTGATTTTGATATATCACAAGCTAAGGATAAGATAGTTCTTTTAAATAAAAAAAATCAAAACACTTTTTTATGCAATATAAATGGAACAATCACAGAAATCACTAAGAAGGAGTATTTTGATACAAATAATAGAAAGTATAACAAAGATGAACAGTTAAACTTAAATCCTCAGCTTCTTTGGGCTTCATCCCCTAAGTTTATATCGGATAATAAGATACTGTACTTAAGTAAGCTTCCATGGTTTGACAAAGAACATAAGTTATATATTTGGATATATGACATTGAAAAGAATAATCATATAGTGGCATTAGATAGAAGACTTCAAGGAAATATCATAGAAGTGAAATCATTTAAAAAGGAAAGTATAGATATTGAAGTTGACTCAAAGCCATTTACAATAAGTTTAGATGGGAAGGTACTGCAACCATAAATAAAATATGTGAAATTTAATATTTATATATATGAAAATATTGAATTATATGATACAATTTTACTGAATAATTCAAAAGGTTAATGCACAAACATGTAAAAATACTTGCAATGTTAAAAAGAGCTAATTTGTATATTATTGTATATGCAAATTTGTTATGATATAATATGCTAGTCTAAATGCAGATTAACTTTTATTAGGAGGACTAAACAATGAACATTAAAGTAGAAAAAACAGAAAATAATAAGATGAAATTAGAAATAACAGTATCAGCTGAGCAATTTAATGAGTCACTAAGAAAAGCTTACACTAAAAATTCAAAAAAATTCAATATACCAGGATTTAGAAAAGGTAAGGCACCTATGCACCTAATTGAAAAAATGTATGGAGAAGGTGTATTCTTTGAGGATGCTGTCAACATATGTTGTGATGCAACATATCCACAAGCAATTTCAGAAAATAATATAAAACCAATAGACTATCCTGACATTGATGTTTTAGAAATTGGAAAAGGAAAAGACTTAGTTTACACAGCAGAAGTTACAGTTGAACCTGAGGTTGAACTAGGAGAATATAAAGGTTTACAAATTGAAAAAGCTGTATATCCAGTAACAGATGTAGAGATTGAAGAGAGTATTAATACTAATTTAGCAAAGAGTGCTAAATTAGAAGAAAAACTAGATGGTTCTATAGAAGATGGGAACATTGCAGTTATAGACTTTAAAGGCTTTGTGGATGAAGTGGCTTTTGAAGGTGGAGAAGGAAATGACTTTGAATTAGAAATTGGTTCAGGGACATTTATAGATACTTTTGAAGAACAGTTAATTGGAACTAAAGTTGGGGAAGAAAAACAAGTTAATGTAGTTTTCCCTGCTGAATATGGTAGAAAAGATTTAAATGGTAAAAATGCTAAATTCGAAGTTAAAATAAATGCTATAAAAGTTAGACAAACTCCTGAATTAAACGATGAGTTTGTAAAAACAGTTTCAGAACTTGAAACTGTAGAGGCATATAAGAACAGCATGAAAACTAATTTAGAAAAAAGTAATGCTGAAAGAAGTGAAAAAGAATTTGAAGAAGCTTTACTTAACAAGGTATGTGAGAATAGTAGTGTCGAAATACCTGAAGTAATGATTACAAGAGAAACTAATTCTATGATTAAAGATTTAGAAATGAAATTAAAGTATCAGGGATTAGATTTAGAAACATACTATCAGTACACAAATAACACAGAAGAAAAAGTAAGAGAATACATGAAAGAAACTGCAGCTAAAAGAGTACTTACAGAGTTGATATTAAATAAAATAGCAACAACTGAAGGTATAGAAGTTGATTTTAAAGAAGTCCTAGAAAAAGCAAGAGAATATGCTACACAATATGGTGGAGAAAATTTAGAAAAAACAACTGAAGCTATTGTTAAAACTCAATCTCAAATGATAGCAGCTGATTTAAGAAACCAAAAGGTTGTACAGTTCTTAATTGAAAATAGTAAAACTTTAGTATAATAATACAATGTAAAAATTGCCAGAGATACTCTGGCAATTTTTAAAATTGTAAATTCTAATTGAATAGGTATATAATTTATAATTTATGTTAATTAATTAGATAAATTATATACTATAAAAGGAGGTAATGTTATGAGCTTAGTACCTATGGTAATTGAACAAACAGGCAGAGGTGAAAGATCTTATGACATATATTCTAGGTTATTAAAGGATAGAATTATATTCTTAGGAGAAGAAGTTACAGATGTAAGTGCAAATCTTATAGTTGCACAATTATTGTTTTTAGAGTCAGAAGATCCAGATAAAGATATATATCTTTATATAAATAGTCCGGGTGGTTCCATAACAGCTGGTATGGCTATTTATGACACTATGCAGTATATAAAGTCAGATGTTAGCACAATTTGTATAGGTATGGCTGCATCTATGGGATCATTCTTATTAACTGCTGGAGCAAAGGGAAAAAGATTTGCTTTGCCAAATAGTGAGATAATGATACACCAACCACTTGGTGGTTTTCAAGGGCAGGCAACTGATATAGATATTCATGCTAAAAGAATCCTTAGAATTAAGGATGAACTAAATGCAATATTAAGTGAAAGAACAGGTCAATCTTTAGAGAAAATAAAGAGGGACGTTGAAAGAGACTACTTTATGGGTGCAAAAGAAGCACAGGAGTATGGCTTAATTGATGAAGTAATCACTAAAAAGAAGTAATCTTTAGCGAGGTATAATATGTCTAAATATGATGATAAAAAACAATTAAAATGCTCTTTCTGTGGAAAGAGTCAAGAACAGGTAAAAAGATTAATAGCAGGACCTGGTGTATACATTTGTGATGAGTGTATAGAGCTGTGTTCTGAAATAATAACTGATGAGTTTGAAGAAGTTGCAGATATGACCTTTGACTCATTACCAAAACCAGTTGAGATTAAAACTCATCTTGATCAATATGTTATTGGGCAAGAAGATGCAAAAAGATCATTAGCAGTTGCGGTATATAATCATTATAAAAGAATTAATTCAAAGGTCAATGTTGATGATGTAGAACTTCAAAAAAGCAATATATTATTATTAGGACCTACTGGTTCTGGAAAAACTCTTTTAGCACAAACCTTAGCAAAGTTATTAAATGTACCTTTTGCAATTGCAGATGCTACTACATTAACAGAAGCAGGCTATGTAGGAGAAGATGTTGAAAACATCTTATTAAAACTTCTACAGAATGCTGACTATGATGTAGAAAAAGCTGAGAAGGGCATAATATATATTGATGAAATTGACAAAATATCTAGAAAATCTGAAAATCCATCAATCACAAGAGATGTATCTGGTGAAGGTGTTCAACAAGCACTTTTGAAAATTCTTGAAGGAACAGTAGCTTCTGTACCACCACAAGGTGGAAGAAAACATCCGCATCAAGAATTTATTCAATTAAATACCTCTAACATTCTATTTATTTGTGGTGGTGCATTTGATGGAATAGATAAAATAATTGAAAAAAGAACAATAGTTAGCTCAATGGGATTTGGGGCAGAAGTTAAGTCTAAAAGCAGTAAAGATATAGGCGAAACTTTAAGACTAATTATGCCAGGTGATTTATTAAAATTCGGGTTAATACCTGAATTTGTAGGAAGACTACCTATGGTAGTTACACTTGAGTCTTTAGATGAAAATGCCTTGATTAGAATATTAACTGAGCCTAAGAACTCCTTAGTAAAACAATATGAAAAGTTATTTAAAATGGATAACGTAAATCTTGAGTTTACTGAAGGTGCTTTAATTTCAATAGCTAAAGAAGCTATTAAGAGAAGCACTGGTGCAAGAGGATTAAGAGCTATAATAGAAGAGTCTATGAAGGAAATTATGTTTGAAATTCCTTCTAAGAGCGATTCTATAGAGAAGGTTATTATAAAAGAAGATACAATTTTAACTAAAAAACCTGAATTAATTTTAACTGATGGAAAGACAACAATGGAATTACCAGAAGTTACAAAGAAATTAAATAGCTCAGAAAGTGCTTAATTATAAACCATCGATTATTAATCGATGGTTTATCTTTTTTTTTAACGGATTGAAAAGTATAAGTTTTATATGTATAATATATTGAGTTAAGTATTTTAGTTAAGTAGTTAAGAAAGTTATTAACGAAGTAAAAGATATATTAGAATACATATAAATTTATAGTAATGGGGGTAAGTAAAGTGGATAAAAATATTAAAGGTTTAACGATGATTCCACTTAGAGGTATAACTATATTTCCTAATATGGTAATGCATTTTGATGTAGGGAGAGAAAAATCAATAGCGGCTTTAGAAAAAGCTATGGTAGATAATCAAGAGATTTTTTTAGTAGCACAAAAAAAATCTAAGGAAGAGGATCCAAAAGAAGATGATATATTTAAAATTGGTACTGTATCTATTATAAAGCAAATATTGAAATTACCTGGAGATAGCGTACGTGTATTGGTTGAAGGACTTTATAGAGCTGAAATAGTTAATTATATTTCATTAGAACCACACTTTGAAGTTGAAGTAAATAGAGTATTAGATGATTTTCAAAATAAATCATCGGAAGATTTAATTGAGATTGAAGCACTAGAAAGAACTCTTCGTGAATGTTTTGATGAGTATATTAAATTATCTGGAAATGTTAATTCAGAAGCTTTATCTCATATAGAAAAAATAGATAATGTTAATGAGTTAATAGATACCGTAAGTTCTTATTTAATCTTAAAGCAGGGCATTTTGCAAGAAATGCTTCATATAATTAAAGTCAAAGAAAGATTAGAACAGCTGATAAATGTGATTTTAAAGGAAAATGAAATTTTAAAGGTTGAAAGAAAAATAGGGACAAAGGTAAAAAGCAGGATAGATAAGTCACAAAAAGAATATTTCTTAAGGGAGCAAATTAAAGCTATCAGAGAAGAGTTGGGGGAAGATGATAAAGAACATAAGGCTTATGTAGACAAGATTCAAAAAACTAAGTTTCCAGCAGAAATTAAAGAGAAAGCTTTATACGAAGTAAAAAGATTATCGGATTCTGGAATTAACTCCTCTGAAGGTGCTATTATTAAAAATTATTTAGATTGCTTAATTGATTTGCCATGGAATAAAATAACTAAAGACAATCTAGATATAAAAAATGTAAGAAGTATTTTAGATGAAGAACATTTTGGATTAAAGGATGTAAAACAAAGAATTGTTGAATATTTAGCTGTAAAGCAGATGAGTAGAGGAGTAAATGGACCAATACTATGTATAGTAGGACCACCAGGTGTAGGGAAAACATCCATAGCTAAATCTATAGCTAAGGCATTAAATAAAAATTTTGTAAGGATGTCGCTAGGTGGTATACGAGATGAATCAGAAATAAGAGGACATAGGAAAACTTACTTAGGTGCAATACCAGGAAGAATAATATATGGTATGAAACAAGCAAAATCTAAAAATCCATTATTTTTATTAGATGAAATAGATAAATTGAGTTCGGACTTTAGGGGTAATCCTGCTGATGCATTACTTGAGGTCTTAGACCCACAGCAAAATTCAACTTTTAGAGATCACTTTTTAGAAGTAGAGTTCGATCTTTCAAAGGTAATGTTTATTACCACAGCGAATTCCTTAGACACTATACCTCGTCCACTTTTAGATAGGATGGAAATAATAGATATATCAGGATATACAGCAGAAGAAAAATTAAATATATGTAAAAAGCATTTAATTCCTAGAAAAATGAAAGAATATAATATTAGCACAAAAAAAATAACCATATCAGACAATGCAATTAACTTAATAATAGAAGGATATACTAGAGAATCGGGTATTAGAAGTTTAGAAAGAAAAATAGGCTCTCTATTTAGTAAGGCTATAACTGAAATACTTGAAAAAAACAAAAAACAAATTAATATTAATGTTAGTTTGGTAAGAAAATATCTAGGAGTAGAAAATTTTTCATATGATACAGTTGACAAGGTTGATAAAGTTGGAGTAGTAACGGGTTTAGCTTGGACTGCCTATGGTGGAGATACACTTCCTATTGAGGTTTCAGTTATGAAAGGTACTGGGAAGTTAGAACTTACAGGTCAACTAGGCGAAGTTATGCAAGAATCAGCCAAAACAGCATATAGTTTAGTTCGAAGCAATATGAAGAAGTTTTATATACATGAAGAGTTTTATAAGACTAAGGATATTCATATTCATGTTCCAGAGGGTGCAGTACCCAAAGATGGACCTTCAGCAGGTATTACAATTACCACTGCCATAGTTTCTGCATTATCTAATAGGAAGGTCAAACATGACATTGCCATGACTGGAGAGGTTACCTTAACAGGAAGAGTGTTACCCATTGGTGGATTAAAAGAGAAATCTTTAGCTGCCTATAGAGCTGGTGTAAATACTATAATCATATCTAAGGCAAATGAAAAAGATTTGAATGAAATACCAAATTCAGTGAAAAATAAAATAAATTATGTAATTACTAGTACTATTGAAGAAGTTTTAGAAAATGCATTGCTTGGAGAGGTGAAAAATGATAATTAAACAATCGGATTTTATATGTTCTGCGGTTAGCCCTAGACAATTTCCTATTGATGATAGATTTGAAGTTGCTTTCGTTGGAAGGTCAAACGTAGGTAAATCATCATTGATAAACACTATTACTAATAGAAGGAAATTAGTAAAGGTTAGTGGTACACCTGGAAAAACTAGATTAATTAACTTTTTTTTAATAAATAATGAATATAGCTTTGTGGATTTGCCAGGATATGGATATGCAAAGGTGTCTAAAACTGAACAGCAAAAGTGGGGTAAAATGATTGAGGATTACTTAATCAGTAGACCCCAATTGCAAAAGGTAATACTACTTGTGGACTCAAGACATAAACCTACAGCTGACGATGTTACTATGTATAACTGGATTAAGCATTATAATAAGGAAGTTATTATAGTAGCTACAAAAATAGATAAATTAAAAAGAAATGAAATATCTAAAAATATGAAACTTATTACTGAAACATTAAACCTTGAAAAGGGTTCAATAATACATAAATTTTCAGCCTTAAAAAAAGAAGGTATAGAAGAAGTTATAGAAACTATTTTTAAGGACTTAGTATAAATCTAAGTTCAAAATAAGATTTTGATTAATAAAAAAGACATTCCAAAAATATGGGATGTCTTTTTTTATTTTATGTGTCAAATAAATACATATAGAATAGTATATAGTATAAGCTTTATAACTAAGCTTTACAACAAAAGAGAGGTTCTTAATTAACTAGAATGTAGATTTTACAATGAGCTACTTTAATGAATATATAATAGTGTATTAAAATGTAAAAAAAATAGAACTCTTTTTTAAAAAGATTTACAAAGGAAAGATTAAAAAACTGAATTTTACAGAAGAAATAAATATATTTTAATAAAATCAACTAAAGAATATTTCAAATTATTAAAAGGAGGCAAGCTTAGTGGATATTAATAATCTTATAAGCAGCTTCATGGCATCGAATGGAGCACAAGGCGGTCCTAATATCACAGATATTATCAGTAGATGTTGTAGTGGTGGTAATGGCAATGGTGGTAGTGGTGGCTTTGGTGGTGGATTTGGTGGTATTGGATTGTTGTTCTTAGTAGTAATTCTATTCTTATTTGGTTTTGGCACCAATGGATTGGGAAATGCTAATGCAACTAATAACACACCTAATAACAATAATAATGGATGTGGCTGTAATCCGTGTCAAACTAATTGTTGTAGCTCAGGTTGTAACCCAAACTGTAACCCAAATTGTACACCATGCTGTACACCAAGTTGTACACCAAGTTGTAATCCATGTGATTCATGTTGCTCAAGTAAAAAACGTAGGAAATGCACAAAAGCCTACGAAAGGTATTGTAAAACATTATGTGAAACTCAATGTTCTTGTAGTCCGTGTTGTAATCCTTGTGGATGTAATAGCTGCGTGACTAATGCTACAAGTAACCCGGTGAACACTTTAGGTTCTGGAAATAATGTATTTATATGGATAATAATACTGTTTTTCTTATTTTTTATTGGAAGAGGTTCTGGTGGAAATCAACCTTGTCCTCAACCCAAAGATGAAAATTGCTGCAATGCATAAATGTTAAATTTAAAGAAGTAAATACTCTAAGGATAAGGTTTACTGATTAATAGTAATAAATTAAAAATAAAGGGAGGGATTTAGGATGTCAAGATGTTGTGGTTGTGATTTTATGCCCGCTTATAGTATAAATTGTGGTGGTAAGAAAAAAAGCAAGGATACAAATGAACCTGTTTATTTGATTCCTTGCAATTCATGTGGAGCTACTGAAAATGTGAAACCTTGTGGAATTGGTGGATTAAATAATGGGTTTGTATGGCTTATAGTTCTTATATTAGTAATTCTTCAGTTTGGTAAGAAAGATGAATGTTCAGAAAGAGATTGTGAGCAAATATCTAGATGCACTTGTCAACAAAGGGAATGTGAGCAACCATCTAGATGTAATTGCCAACAAAGACCTTGCAAAAAAGGCGCTGGTGTCTTCGGAGTTGAAAATGCATTATTATTTATAATTGTATTATTCTTCTTATGCGGTGGCGCAAGTTTTTTAGGTGGACAAAATAACAAGTCTTGTTAAATAACATTAAAAGATGTAAATTGATTATCAAAATTTAAGGAGGAATTTATAATGTCAAGATGTTGTATGAATCAGTGTAATCCTTGTAATCCTTGTAATCCTTGTCCAGTACCATGTATGCAAGCAACGCCAACCTGTATTATGCCAATGAAAGAATGTTGTGGAATGAATAACTCTAGTAAGGGAGTTCTTGGTTCTGGTGGTGGATTTGCTGCCTTGATTATTTTAATATTAGTAATATTACAATTTAGCGGAAAAAAAAATGACTGTTGCCCACTAAAAGAAGAAAAAAATTGTTCTGATGGAATAAATCAAAGCATATTATTTATAATAGTATTATTCTTTTTATGTTGTGGACGCTTCTAGTAATATAAAATAAGGAGGCCCTAGGCCTCCTTTTAAATGGTTAAGCTTAGTAATTTTCAGGGGGAATAACATTGTCAAAGCATAAACATAAAAAAAGGGAAGAAAGGCATCTTAGAGAAGATATATCTAATCAAAGTAGCCCAATTAGCCAAAGTAATCTAAATAATCAAGGGCAGTATATTCCGAATAATAACCCAATTAATCAAAATCAAGGTATAAATCAGGGTGTAAATCAAAATCCAGTTATGAATCAAATAAATCCGCTAATGTCGGCTATAAGCCAAAGTTTATTTGGCGGTATGAATCAAAATAATTCTAATAATAATATGAATAGTAATAGTAATAATCAAATGAATATGAATATGAATAGTAATAATCAAATGAATAATAATCTACTATCCAATAATCCTATAGTATCAATGTTGCAAAATGCTAGCAATCATCCAATATTTCAGCTTTTATCTAATATAGATCTAAATCTATTATATAAATTATTTCTTGGAGGAGGAGACACTTCATTAGGTGATAAGATGAATAGTATATTTAATACCTCCAATAATAGTAAAAGTTCCAATACTGCTAGCGATGCCAATAAAGATGTGCTAAAGGAAGAAACTATAGAAAACACTACAAAGGTAGATCAAGATCCATTAGAAGTATATAATTCTAGTGTCAATGAAGGTGGTGCTAATAGCTTTAGTAGTACTATGCTGGGAGAGACCCTATCAGAGTTACTAAAAAATTTAGATGAAAGGGGTGTTGATGAGCTAGTTAAAAATGTGGATGATGATAAGGTGAGCATAATAATGAAGGGCTTAGGCTTTGAACATCCAGCAGGCAATACAAGGGTAGAAGAGCATCTTTATAGCGATGAAAATAAGGGGGTTTTTATAAAGACATCAACTATAAGTGGAATGTCAACTTATAATGATAATAGTAGGGTTAACATTAATGATAATGATTATTTTGCTACAGATATAATAGAATTGCTGCAAGATATTATGAACCCGCTAAATGTGTCTTTACTGGATGAAGTAATGAAAATTAGAAATGACTTTTTGAAAGAGAATAACAGTGGTATTATAAAGAAAGCTATGGTAAAAGATACTAGTTTTCATGAAATTACTTCATCAAAGGATGAAGAGCCTATAGTTAAAGATAAGGAGATTATGAAAGAAGAAATTAGTATAAGTGATATGGACAATGATATTAAAAATAGTAAAGCTGATGAGGATGTACAAAAATAAGCAATTACTTATATATAATCTAGTTATTTTATGAAAGGACACTGGCTTAATATTATATTATAAGTCAGTGTTCCTTTATTAGTTTACAAAGGTATTATTCACATTATCTATACCCAAATATGTAATTTTATATTCATAAGAGGAGGTGTTTTCACTATTTAAATTATTAAGATTACTTAAAACAAGTGTAAGAGTAAAATTTTTACTTTCACCAGAATCACTAGTACCCTTAAAGTTTAATTTCCATTTTACTTCTCTTATGCTACCATTATTATCGGAGCTAATATCATAAAAAAATGCATCTTGAAATTTATATCTAAAGTCATTCCACCGAAGGGAATCTAAAAGCTTAACTCTCTCCTCAGAAAGGATGTTGCTAAAAAAATTATTACATATAGAATAATCAGAATAAGGAAGACTTTCAATATATGAAATTAAATTACTTATAGTAAACTTACCCATAAAATCTTCTTTTGGATTATTTGTAAATTCACTTAATCCATTAGAATTGACCATATAATTTTTGAAAAAAATTTCACCGTTGTAGAAATTTCCAATTAATAATTTAGGGCTTTGATTATTAGTTGTATCCATAAAACCTAAAATATTTTTTTCCTCAGTAGAAATATTTACAAATATGCCATTGATATATTGGAAAATATGTTGTACAGCTCTATCACTATAAGAAGCTTGAATAAGTATTTCCGGGATGTTATCTCTATTTAAATCTTTCATAGTAACACTCAATGGCCAATAATCCCTATAGTGGCCAATAATTTTTATTTTTTTTTCAGGAAATAGAGGAATATTATTTTTATTTATAGTAGCTTGGATATTATATGTGTTATCCTCATTTAATGTAATAAATATAGTATCATTAATGCCATCCCTATTTAGATCTATGGAAATTGATTTGTAATTGGACCTTAAGTCTTTATTATTAGCAAAAGCTGAAATATATAAATTATTGTTTAGAATTATAAATATAAGTAGTGTAATTAAGTACTTTTTAAATAATCTCATTGCTATATCCTCCGTATGTATATGCATTTCAATTAATTGGATAAATTTAAATTAGCTTTTATTACAGAACATCTAAGGTGTATACAAAACTTATTTTTCATAACATATTTTGTGAAAATAACATGTTATGAGTCGTGGTTTGAAGAATTAAATAAATTACTTATTATATAAGTATTCCAAATCATATTGAAAAGATGTATTTATTATATTAAGAAAAATTACTTGGCTAATAAAGTAAAAAAAAATATATAAAAGTAAGATGTTAATCTTACTTTTATATATTCTACTCAGCGATATAACAGTCTTCACATACTCCGTAAAAATAAATCTGGTTAGAAAGTACTTTATACTTTGTTTGCTTCTCTGCCTCCGTATTAAGAGCCTCAAAAATCTTACAATCAATGTCTTCAACCTTATTGCATGTACAACATTTTATATGAGAGTGAGGATATACGTTAGCATCATATCTAAAATTACCTTCTCCAACATTAAGTTCCTGAATTAAATCAACTTCAACTAAGGTTTTAAGTGCTTTATATACAGTAGCTAAACTCATAGTTGGATATTCCTCTTGTAGTGATTTATAAATACTTTCAGCTGAAGGATGACTTTTAGTAGATTGTAGAGCTTTATAAACAGCTATACGTTGTGGTGTCAATTTTAGATGTTTCTCTTTGAATATTGAAGTTATAGTCTTCACTTCTTCACCGCCTAATTAAATTATAATAGAAATTTTTAATTTTTAAATTAGCTTTATTATATAATAAAAGTTATTAGTTGTCAAAAGCAAATTCTAGCTAGGTATTAAAACCTGAATCTTATGTTTAATTAAGAATTTTAACAAATGACAAAAGTATAAAAATAAAGTATAATTATTTAATGAAATAGGATTAAAATTATAACCTTTATATAAGTAGCATCAGGAGATTGCTAAGACACTACAAAACAGAAAGCAATGCAAGGTTGAAAAACATTGATAAAAAATAAAAAAAGGAGGAAACTATGGATAATATGTTTATTATTGAAAAGCTTATTGCTATACCAGCAATAATGATAGCAATGACTTTTCATGGTTATGCACAAGCCTTCATGGCAGACAGACTGGGAGATAAAACACCAAAATTCGAAGGTAGACTAACATTAAATCCCTTAGCACATATTGATCCTATAGGGTTTTTGATGTTTATAGTTGTTAGATTTGGATGGTCTAAACCGGTTAATATAAATAGGTCATCATTTAAAAACTATAGAAAAGATAATTTAAAGGTAACTATAGCAGGTCCTATAGCCAACCTTTTAGTAGCATTAATTTGTGCCTTAATATTGGGAGTATATTTTGGAATAGCAAATAGTCAAGGAAAACTTATGTATATAATTGTATCTATAATTACACAAACTTTGTTGTATAATGTGTTATTTGCTATTTTAAGCTTAGTACCTCTACCTGGTTTTGATGGATTTAGAATTTTAACAGATTTATTTCCAAGGCAGACCTATAGTTTAGAAAATAAACTATCAAGATATAGCATGTATATTTTGTTAGGATCTATATTGCCAATATTACCTGGTGGTTATTCAATTTTATCCCTTATAGTATCTAAACCATCTCAGGTTATTATTGGAGTTTTGAATAACTTAATCACTTTTATTAGTTCTTTAATATAATCTATACTTAAAAACGAAGTGCTGTAAATTCAATATTTACAGCACTTCGTTTTTATTCTGTTATGTTGCAGTTTTATTAGTATTATGGAAAATTATATTTTAAGTTTCTTATTTTATACTTTAAGATGAAAAATAAGATGAAATATATTATAATGAATAGGGTATAAAGCTTTCTAAAGTACAATTAATATTTAAAAATCATTGAAAGAAGGTATAATATGAAGTTGTTTAATGAAACTATAAGTAGTATACAACCTGCTTATGGCGAAAAAATCATAGAAGCATGGAAAAGATTAGATAGTCTAACAAAACCAATAGCTAGCCTTGGAGAATTAGAATGTATAGCTGCAAAGATGGCTGGTATAACAGGTAAAATCATAAATGAGACTCCAAATAAAAATATAGTTATAATGTGTGCAGATAATGGAGTAGTTGAAGAGGGGGTAAGTAGTTGTCCACAAAAACTTACTAAAATAGTTACTAATAACTTTACACGTGGAATTACCGCAGTAAATGCTTTAGCAAGATTTTCAGGAGCTGATATTTCAGTTGTTGATATAGGCATAGTTTGTGATATAGATAACCCTAAAATAATAAATAAGAAATTTAGATATAGCACAGATAACATGGTAAAAGGTCCTGCCATGAGCAAAGAAGATGTTATAAAAGCAATAGAGGTTGGAATAGAAATAGTGGACAATCTGCTTATAGATGGCGTGAATATATTAGGAACTGGAGAAATGGGTATAGGTAATACTACAACTAGTGCAGCAATTATAAGTGTTTTATCAGAACTTGATGTAGAAGTTGTAACAGGAAAGGGAGCTGCATTAACTGATGAACAATTTTATCATAAAAAAACAGTTATAAATAAAGCTATAGAAGTTAACAATCCTAATAAAGATGATATATTAGATGTTATCAGCAAGGTAGGTGGATTAGATATAGCAGGATTATGTGGCTGTTTCTTAGGTGCTGCAAAAAATAGAGTGCCTATAGTAATAGATGGTATTATAGCATCAGCGGCTGCCTTGTGTGCATATAGGCTAAATCCTAATGTGAGAGACTTTATGTTTGCATCCCACTTAGCAGTAGAGCCTGGTGCAGTCTATGTAATGAAAGAGCTAAACTTAGAACCTGTATTGAATTTAAGAATGAGATGTGGGGAGGGAACTGGTTGTGCTGTTGGTTTCCAAATAATTGACACTGCTTTATATATGATGAGAACTATGGGAACCTTTGAGGATGCTGGAATAGTAACTGATTATTTAATTGAAATGAGATGATCATTATTTTTCAAGGGTACAATAAAAGTGAGGAATATAATGAAGGTTTATATAGTAAGACATGGAGAAACGGCGCTTAACAAAAGAGGTTCATACTATGGGGATTTAGACTTGCCGTTAACAGAATTAGGAATAAGACAAGGAAAAGAACTTTCTAGATTTTTAGGAAGTTTAAATTATAAAAAGATATTTGTAAGTGAAAAAAAGAGAGCCCAAGATACAGCAAAACTCATTTGCAGTAATCAAGAATATTTCCATGTGGACAATAGATTAAATGAGCGGAATTTTGGATGTTTTGAAGGACTAACTTACAAAGAAGTACAGTATGAACATCCTATTGAATATGATCTTTGGATAAATGATTGGATACACTATTATCCCAAAAATGGTGAAAGTTATTTTACAATGTGCAATAGGGTTTTTCATTTCATGGAGGAGCTATTAGCTGAAAAAAATCAAGAAGACGTACTTTTAGTAACTCATTCTGGAGTGATGAGGGCTATATATTGCTATGTCATGAATAAGAATATAGAGCTATTTTGGAAGTTTAGTTGTGAAAATTGTGATGTAGCTATACTTAAATACGAATATGGAAATTTATTTATTGATTCTATACAGCATTGTAATTTAAACTATAATGTATAATTAAGAATTGAATTATAATAAGATAAATTGAATTATAATAAGATAGTAGGAGAATATATAATGAGCAATATAATTTTAGTAACTGGTGGAAGTAGAAGTGGAAAAAGTACCTTTGCAGAAAGTCTTTTAAGCG
>JAVXGR010000001.1:86158-148644 GCA_036657335.1 Clostridium sp.
AGCGACTATAATGATGTGTTATATATTGCAACTTCAATAGTCACTGATGATGAAATGGAGAGCAGAGTAAGCAATCATAGAAAAAGCAGAAACTCTAAATGGAATACATTTGAAGGATATAAAAATTTAGATAAAGTTATAATAAATACCAAACTTGATTATATAATCTTAGATTGCATAACAGTCATGGTAACAAATATTATCTTTGATAGTAATTATGATTATGATAACTTACAAAGTAAAGATTTTGATATAATATTAAATAAAGTAAAATATGAATTAGAAAAGTTAATTACAAGTTGTAAGAACAGGAATAAAACTTTAATAATGGTAACTAATGAAGTAGGCTATGGAATAGTACCTGAATATAAGCTAGGAAGGATATTTAGAGATATGGCTGGATATGTAAACCAATTTATAGCTAGCTTATGTAGTGACGTATACTTAGTTTCCTGTGGAATACCATTAAAGATAAAGTAGGGAGTTTATTATGAAAGATTTTTTTAATAATTTATTATTGTTTTTTCAATTTTTTACACGAATACCAATAAAATTAAACCTAAAATGTGAAATGGCTAATTTTAGAAGAGGGGCCATTTTCTTTCCCATTATTGGATTATTTATTGGAGCTATGCAATATACAATTTACAGACTATGCATTGATGCTTTTGGAGACTTAATTACAGCTACTTTTGTAATGCTTGCACCAATAATATTAACTGGTGGATTACATGTAGATGGCTTAGGTGATACTTGCGATGGATTTTTCTCCTTTAAAGGTGATAAGTATAAAATTATGGAGGTAATGAAGGATAGTAGAGTTGGAACCTATGCATCCATAGCTACTATTGGGGATATGCTAATGAAATATGTTATCATATTAACCTTGATTTCTAGTGATGCTTCAGCAATTATTATAATTGCCCCTATAATATCACGATTAGCCGTAGTGTTTACTGCCTTTATTAGTAAGAATGCAAAGGAAAATGGGTCTGGCAATATTTTTATTGGCAATATAAATTTGTCAATAATGCTTATGGTGGCAATTATAACAATATTTTTATCAATTAAAATATTGGGGATTACTAACTTAGTAATTATAATTCCTTCAGTTTTAATTGCAACATATATATTTAATATTTTTTGTAATTCAAAAATTGGGGGACAAACAGGGGATACACTTGGTGCTGTAAATGAGCTTATGGAAATACTTACAATGTTGATTTTTATTGCAATAAATTAAAGTTTAATATTTTGGAGGATTATAAGATGAAGGTAAGCTTTTGTAATTATAACGAAGCTATAGAGAAACTATATGATAAATTAAAATTAGAGCATCCTGAATTACAATTAACTAAGAATAAATGTATAGGTGCTTGTGATAAATGTGGGTCTGAATCTATTATTAGAGTTGATGGAGTTTTATTAAATGAATTAGATTCTGATGAATTATATAAAAAAATATTGACTATGTGTAATAATTAAAATAATACATAATTAAAAGATGCCAGCACAAAGCTGACATCTTTTGACTATGTTAGTTATTACACTTCTACTGGAGCAGCTACTGGACAAACATTTGCACAGTTACCACAAGATATACAAACATCCGCATCAATAACGTATATTGCATCTCCTTCAGTTATACAGCTAACTGGACATTCAGAAGCACAAGCTCCACAGCTAACACATGTATCAAGAATTTTATAAGCCATTTAAAACACCTCCTTCAAAACTTCAAATCCATAGTAACATAATTACATGGATAAATAAAGGTTTATTACTAATTTATCTAACAATATTTTATATTGAAGAAAATATATTGAAGAAAAAATCTTAGAGTTAATAATACTTTTAGAGGATCAAGATGAAAAAAATTTACCAAATAAATATTATAGTAGATTTTAAGCATCTATGAATTAGTATGGCTAAATTAAAAACTTATATTCATCAGAGTTTTTTTAAAAAAATTATGCTATAATAAATAGGTCAAAATAGTAATTATAGAAATTAAAAAGAAAGTGTGGGAGCTTATTATGAACTTATGTGGAAAGGTAGCATTAGTAACAGGAGGATCTAGAGGGATAGGTAGAGGAATATCGCTAGAACTTGCTAGACAAGGTGCGTTTGTAATTATTAACTACAAAAATAACGAGGCAGAAGCTAATAATACACTTAAGGAAATTAAGGAAATTGGATCTGTAGGGGTAATTACAAAATGGGATGTATCTAATTTTAAGGATACCTTAATTAATATAGAAAAACTTATAAAAAAGTATGGTGCAATAGATATTTTGGTTAATAATGCAGGTATAAGCAAAACAGGTTTATTTATTGATTCAAGTGAAACTGACTGGGATAGCATAATTAATACAAATTTAAAGTCTATATTTAATACAACTAATGTTGTAGTAAAACATATGCTAAGCCGTGGAAGTGGAAATATAATTAATATTTCATCCATTTGGGGAAATGTAGGTGCCTCCTGTGAGGTAATATACTCTGCATCAAAGGGTGCAATTAATTCCTTCACTAAGGCTTTGGCTAAAGAGTTGGCTCCTAGTAATATACGAGTTAACGCTATATCCCCAGGGGTAATTAATACTGATATGAATGCTTGGTTAAGTGAAGATGAAAAAAAGGATTTAGAAAAGGATATACCAATGATGAGATTTGGGGAAGTAAGTGAAATTGGTAAGGTGGCAATATTTTTATGTAGCGAAGCATCAAGCTATTTAACAGGACAAATTATAAATGTAGATGGTGCATATTTGTAAATAAGTAGCCTGAAAATTAATATAAATGTAATAATTATTATTATATCTTTATGATATAATAATAGTCTAAAGAAGATATGATTTATAAAAGGATGTGAAAAAATGAGCTTTTTTACTAATTTATTTAAAAGTAAGGGCATAGGAAGTACATTAATAAGCATAGTAGTTATAGGTGCATTAGTTTATATAGGTATTTTCTTATTTAAGTTTTTGTTTATATTCATAGTAGCAGGTGTCATTTGTTATTATATACATAAGGTCTATAAAATATTGAAGTCTAAATTTTCTATGAAGGATAATGTGGATACAGTGGTGGAAGAAAACACTAGCTTTTTTTATGACGAGGGTGAAGATAATGATTCAATAGTAGATGTAGAATATGAAGAAGTTAATAATAAATAAAAAAGTAGTAATAAAATTGCTACTTTTTTATTTATATATTATACTTATCTGCGAAAAAACGAAAAATCATCATCCTCATAAATTTTTAAATAGTAATCTTTATGGGTAATTATAGTGTTTAAGGCTATAACTAAGTTATCAATTTCTTCTAGGGTATTATAGATTCCAAAGCTTAGTCTAACCATACCAGGTTTTTCTTTACCTTCATGCTCCATTTCATATAGCACTTTTTCAGGTTGTAGATTTAAAATTTCAGTTACGTATGGATGTGCGCAAAAGCAACCATTTCTTGTGGAAATACCAAACTCATAGGATAAAATTTTAGAGGTCATACTATGAGACATTCCTTTTATATTAAATGGAATTATAGAAATATGATTTTTAGTATTATTAGGGTCTATATATAACTCTACATCAGAAATATTTTTAATTCTTGTCAGAGTATAATTAGTTAGTATTTCTTCCCATTGAGAAATTTTTTTCATTCCTATATTCTGGAGAGTCTTTATAGAAGTTGATAAAGCCACTATTCCTATAATATTAGGTGATCCTGCCTCATCTCTTTCAGGAGAATCAGACCATTTTATATTACTATGGCTAACGAAGGTAATTGTACCACCACCCTTATAATCAGGTGGGGTATTATTGAAAAATTCTTTAGAACCAATTAAAACGCCTACTCCAAATGGAGCATATATTTTATGAGCAGAAAAAACCAGAAAATCGATATCTTCTACTGGGGTATTACCCTTCATAGAAAATTCTTCATGAGGGATAAGCTGTGCCCCATCCACAAGTACCTTAGCATTGTATTTATGAGCTAAGGAAGCAATATCATGTATAGGATTTATATATCCTGTAACATTGGAAGCTCCCGATACTGACACCAAAGCTACTTTGTCCTTATATTTTATTAGTTTTTCTTTTAGATCCTCCATAGAAAGTCTATAGTCTTCATCAAGTTTAATATATTTTACTTCAAACTTATCTCGCCATGGTAAGTCATTAGAATGATGTTCCATATAACTACTAAGAATTATATTTTTACAAGAGCCAGTTTCTAGATTATATGCATGAAGCTTATTACAAAGTTGATTTATAGAATCTGTAGTATTTTTACTATAAACTACTATTTGACCAGGTTTTGCATTTATAAACTTTAAAATGACTTCTCTACCATCCTCATAAAGATAAGTGGAAAATTGAGATTTATACCCCATGCCTCTGTGGGAAGATGAGTATAGTGGGGCAAATTTATTAATTGAATTTAAGACAGACATAAAAGGAGGAGTTGTAGCAGCATTATCAAAATTAATAGAAGTAATATATTTGCCGTTTCGTAAGGGGACTTTAATATCATTACCTACTACTAAACCTCTGTAATCTTTGCTAAAACTACTAGTATTCATAAATTACCTCCTAATTTGCAGTTTACATGTAGGAGTATTTATTAAAATAATATTCCTAATAACTAATATATGTTAATTACAAACATAGGTGATATTAATTCAGTAAATATAAATGGTATTACTGAATAACTATAAGTAAATATGAGGATTATATAAAACAAGGTTTTAGAATTCTCTATTTATTGACAAATTATTTTATATTTTTTTAACAAATTATGATTTTTTAACATATTATGAAGAGATTAATATAATACTAATATCAAGATATATATTGATATTTTGATATTAGTATATTTTAAAAGCTATATGATTTAAAAAGGGGGTTATTTTATGTGTAATAATTGTGGCAATGGATCAACATTTGGAAATGGAGACGAATTTCTTTGGATTTTTGTTATAATAATTATATTTGCTTTCTTAGGTTTTGGTGGTGCCCTTGGATTTAGAGGATAATATTAATAATTTTTGGTCAGTAGATTAATCTACTGACCTTTTTTAAACATATAAATAAAGATCATAGCTATTTTCATTTTAGGTATATTATAGAAGTTGAAACAATGTTTTTACATATGTATATCTATAGCATATACTAGACAAATACTATGCTAAAAGATATAATCACTATATAAGTAGAGTTAGAGGAGGAAAATATGGAAAATGAATTAATAGTTTTAATAGAAAAAGATTCAAAAACAAATGGATTTATAAGAGAAGTTACAAGTTTTGCTTTAGAGCATATAAATTTAATACACTCCTTATATATTGTAAGTAATAATGATGAATATACATTACATATGTGTATTACAACGGATAGAGATGTTGAGGATTGGGAGTTTGAAGCTATTTACGATTATTATGATGATGAGGCTTTAAGTGAGATGGTAAGTTCATTAGAAGATATTGATGAATTTTACAATCCTATATGGCATATTTCAATACCTTATATAGATGATAGAGTAGATATGGAAATAATTTTAAATAAAATTATAGTTAAACATTTTGAACTTTTATGTAATTCATATATTGAGATAGAAGAAAATAAATTAGAATATATACAATCGTAAATAACAGCCCTCTAATAATATACTAATCTTATTAGAGGGTTGAATGTATTAATTTTAATATTTATGAATATTTTACTTGTAATTTGAGCAATCTAAGTTTATAAAATCTATAAACTGGGATGGTGTGTATTATGAGTGAACCATTTATAATTGTTGAAAATGCAAATGGAGAGGAAGTTGAACTAGAGTTAGTTGAAAAATTTAATATCGAGGAAAAAGAATATGTAATCTTATCTCAATTAAATAAGGATGACGCCTTTGCATATAGGGTAGATGAGAAAAATGGTGTTAAAAAATATGCCTCTATTGGTGCAGGTTCTGAATTTAAAAAAGTTTTTGATGCATACTCAAAATCTATAGAAATCAATAAGTAGTTTTAAAAACAAAAGTCACATATAATTTATAGTGGCTTTTGTTTTTATTTTTAAAATATAAACTAAAATAACATAAAATAGAATATAATATATTATATGTAAATATATTATTGTAGAAAAATTAACTAAATTCACTTCCTAATGTTAATATTTTGTTAATATTTATATTTTATCAACTTAAAAAATGAGAAAAATAATGCTATTAAGTATAATAAAATCCAAAAATATATAAATTAATTTCATAATAAAGTATATTAACCTTAAATAGGCAAGTGATTTTAAAAATATATGCGTAAATAATGACTTATTATGCAAAAGAAGATAACAACTAGTATTTGTTTATATTTTGACAATATTCGATGAAAGTTGAACTCTTTACCGTTGTAAGTTATAATAATAGATGTAAATTCACTAGAAATTATCTTAAAGTACACATATATATTTATAATAAATTTATATTTACTTAAAATAATTAAATAGAATGGAGGATTAATATGCAGCTGTTAACTTTTAAAAGAGGAATTCATCCACCTCATGGCAAACATTTTACTGAAAATAAATCTATGGAAGATTATTTGCCAAAGGGTGATATGGTATTTCCAATGTCACAACATATTGGTGCAATATGTGAACCAATTGTAAAAAAAGGAGATAGAGTACTTCTTGGTCAGAAAATTGGACAGGCTACATCCTTTGTATCTAGCCCAGTACATTCAAGTATTTCTGGTATAGTAAAGAATGTATTAGCTATGCCACATTCCAATGGTACAAAAGTTTTGAGTGTAATTGTGGAAAATGATTATTTGTATGAATCAATAGCTACTCAACCGGTTAAGGATTATACAAAATTAAGCAAGAGTGAATTAGTTGATATTATCAAGGATTCAGGAATAGTTGGATTAGGGGGAGCTTGTTTCCCAACACATGTGAAGCTTACTCCACCTGAAGATAAAAAAGTTGATTATATTATTATTAATGCTGCAGAGTGTGAGCCATACTTAACATGTGATTATAGATTAATGCTAGAATTTGCAGAAGATATTAAAGAGGGACTTAAAATATTAAGTCATATGTTCAAAGATGTTAAGATTGTAGTTGGCATAGAAAATAATAAACCCGAGGCAATAAAGTTACTTAAGAATGTAGTTAGTACAATTAGTAATGTAGAAATAGCATCCTTAAAGACAAAATATCCTCAGGGAGCAGAAAAACAATTAATTTACGCAGTAACAAAAAGAGAAGTACCTACAGGTAAGCTTCCAGCTGATGCAGGTTGTATCGTTCAAAATATAGGTACCATATTTGCAATAAAAAAAGCTGTAGTAGATGGAGAAGTTTTAACTGAAAGAATAGTCACCGTAACAGGTGAGGGAATCAAAAATCCTAAAAATTTAAAAGTTAAGCTTGGCACTCCAATTATGGAATTAATTGAATTCTGTGGTGGATTTAATGGAGAACCTGAAAAAGTTATATCTGGTGGACCTATGATGGGAACTACATTGTTCGATTTAAGTGTACCAGTTATTAAGGGAACTTCTGGTGTATTAGTATTAGGAGTTGAGGATAGTAAATCAAAACCTGAATCTAATTGTATACGATGCGGGAAATGCTTAGTGGCATGTCCAATGTACTTAAATCCTACAAAACTTAACTCTCAAGTTATAAGAGGAGACTACGAAGGATTCGAGAAAAATAAGGGTTTAAGTTGTATAGAATGTGGATGTTGTTCATTTGTATGTCCAGCTAAACGTAAATTAACACAAAGTTGTCGTGAAGGTAAAAGAACAGTTATGAATAATAAAAGAAAAAAGTAGTAGGGGTGAAATGAATAAATGAATAAATTTTTAAAGGTATCATCATCTCCTCATATTAATTCTAAGGAATCGACGAATACAATTATGAGAGATGTTTTAATTGCACTTGTACCAGCAGCTGGTGTAGCACTTTATATTTTCGGAATAAGAGCTTTTTGGTTACTTCTGACTTGTATAGTATCTTCAGTATTGGCTGAGTATTTATTCACAAAAATAACTAAAAGACAATTATCAATAATGGATTTAAGTGCAGCAGTAACAGGTGTATTACTGGCTTTTAATCTACCTGTTACAACTCCTGTATGGGTTGCGGCAGTGGGATGTTTCTTTGCAATAATAATTATTAAATGCATTTTTGGAGGAATTGGGCAAAATATCGTAAACCCAGCCTTAGCTGCAAGAGCAGTTCTTCTTTCAGCTTACCCTGAACATATGACAGGATGGGTTTTAGATGGTATGAGTACAGCTACTCCACTTGGAATATTAAAATCAGGAGTTTCAGCAGATTTACCTTCTCTAATGGATGTATTTT
The DNA here is from genome assembly GCA_036657335.1 of Clostridium sp. Taxonomy (GTDB): domain Bacteria; phylum Bacillota; class Clostridia; order Clostridiales; family Clostridiaceae; genus Clostridium_D. The sequence goes on from JAVXGR010000001.1 coordinate 94,531, forward strand.
TAGGAAATGTTGGAGGCTGTATTGGTGAAATTTCAGTTATTGCTTTATTAATAGGTGCAGCATATTTATTATATAGAAAAGTAATTACTTGGCACATCCCAGTTACATATATAGCTACAGTTGCCCTTGTTACTTTTTGTTTTGGTAGATCTGCATTTAATATTACACAAGTTATTTATGAATTATGTGCAGGTGGTTTAGTCTTAGGTGCATTCTTTATGGCAACTGATTATACAACATCGCCAATGACTAAATACGGTCAGCTTATATTTGGAATAGGGTGTGGTATTTTAACAGCTGTTATACGTTTATATGGTGGATATGCAGAGGGTGTTTCTTACTCAATCCTAATTATGAACTTATTAGTACCTATGATTGATAAATATACAAAAAGTCGTGTATTTGGGGAGGTAAAATAGGTGAAGGAGAATTTGAAATTAGGTGTAATATTACTTATAATATCTGCAACAGCTGCATTGCTTTTATCTGGTACCTATGAACTTACAAAGGAAACTATATTAGCTCAAGTTAATGCAGAAAAAAATTCTGCAATGAAATCAATATTGCCAGAGGCAGATAAGTTTGAGACTCTTAAGTTAGATCTTTCTAAGTATACAGGAATAACTTCTGTAGATAAGGGTTTAAGTAGTGGAAATGAAGTTGGATATGTTATTGAAAGTTCAGCTAAAGGATATGGTGGAGAATTAAAATTAGTAACAGCTATATCTTTAGATGGAAAAATAGCTGGGGTTAAAGTTATTGAACACACTGAAACACCAGGATTAGGTGCTAAATGTGAAGAACCTGAATTTACAGAAAAATATAAGGAAAAATCAGCTAGCAAGGCTTTATCTTTAGTAAGTGGTGCTGCTTCAACTGACGGAGAAATACAATCAGTTTCAGGTGTTACAATCACCTCTACAGCTGTTATGGATGGAGTAAATAAAGCTATGGATATTTACAATAATGAATTGAAGGGAGGACAATAGTATGAGTAATTTTAGTGAAAGATTAAAAGTGGGTATTATTCTTGAAAACCCAGTCTTTGTTCAAGTACTTGCTATGTGTCCAGTCCTTGGAGTAACTAGTAGTGTTAGTAATGCAATAGGTATGGGACTTGCAACTACCTCTGTTTTAATAGGGTCTAATGCAGTAATTTCTTTGCTTAGAAAGATTATTCCAGAGAAAATTAGAATTCCTGCATATATAGTTGTTATTGCAAGTTTTGTTACCTTAATTAAGTTTATATTACAAGGATATATACCTGAATTATATAAATCTCTTGGGTTATTTATACCGCTTATAGTTGTTAACTGTATTATTCTTGGAAGAGCAGAAGCTTATGCATCTAAGAATAGTGTTATAAATTCTATATTCGATGCAATTGGAATGGGATTAGGATTTACACTTGCTTTAACAGTATTAGCTTCTTTTAGAGAGTTATTGGGGGCGGGAACAATATTAGGATTTCAAGTTATGCCTAGCTTCTATGAGCCAGCTATTATAATGACATTGGCTCCAGGTGCCTTTATAACTTTAGGATTAATACTTGCCAGCATTAACCAGTATAGAATTTCAAAAGCAAAAAAAGTTAATAAATAATAGAGAGGTGAAGTAAATTGGAACAACTATTTAGTATATTTATAAGTGCCTTACTTGTTAATAACTTTGTATTAGCTAAGTTCTTAGGTATATGTTCTTTCCTTGGAGTTTCTAAAAAAACGGAAACTGCAAAGGGTATGGGTATGGCAGTTACTTTCGTTATGCTTTTAGCATCTGTAATGACTTTTGTTGTTAATAAATATATATTAATACCTTTGGAAATTACTTATTTATCAATACTAGCATTTGTACTTGTTATTGCAGCATTAGTACAATTTGTTGAAATTGTAATTAAGAAAACAAATCCAGGTCTATATAGATCTTTAGGTATTTTCTTACCACTTATAACTACTAACTGTGCGGTTTTGGGTATGGTTAATATTAATTCAGATATGGGATATACATTTATTCAAGCAATAGTTAATTCCTTAGGTGCAGCTTTAGGTTATACTTTAGCTATAGTTATCTTAGCAGGACTTAGAGAAAGAATGGAGGAAAGTACTGGGATGCCAGAGGCATTTCAAGGACTTCCAATATCTCTTATTACAGCTGGAATAATGTCTGTTGCATTCCTTGGTTTTACTGGACTAGTAGGTTAAATAGGAGGTATTTTTACATGGAAATTACTAATATACTTTATCCTGTATTAGTCTTCGCGAGCTTAGGTTTGCTTTTAGGATTAATACTAGGATATGCTAATAATAAATTTAAGGTTGAAGTTGATGATAGAATACCACAGGTTAGGGAGGCACTGCCAGGTGCTAACTGTGGAGGATGTGGATTCGCAGGATGTGATGCTTATGCTGAGGCTGTTGTTCAAGGTTTAGCTAAAGCAAACCTTTGTACACCTGGAGGAGAAGGTTGTTCAACTAAAATAGGAAATATAATGGGTTTTACAGTGGAAGCTGGAGAGGCAAATGTAGCCTATGTGAAATGTAAAGGTACCTGTGGCATTGCAAAGGTTAAATACCAATATGATGGCATTGCTGATTGTAACCAAGCTATGGTGGTTCCAGGATCTGGAGATAAACTTTGTAGTGACGGTTGTTTAGGGTTAGGGTCATGTATTAAGGTGTGCCATTTTGATGCCTTAGAAATTAAAGATGGTGTTGCTGTAGTAAATAAAGAAAATTGTGTTGCTTGTGGTGCTTGTGTAGATATATGCCCAAAGGGATTAATAGAAATAGTTCCTAAGAAAGCATTAGTATTAATTCAGTGTAATTCAAAATCAAAGGGCAAAGAAGTAATGGATTCTTGTGATGTAGGATGCATAGCATGTACTTTGTGCCTCAAAGCTTGTCCAAAGGACGCAATTGAGATGAATAATAACTTACCTGTCATTGATTATAAAAAATGCGTTAATTGTGGCATATGTGCAAATAAATGTCCAAAGAATTGCATAGAAAATAAACGAGTAATAGTAAAGAAAACTATAGAAACTAAAAAATAGAAAGTAAAGATAAAGCTTCTGTAGTTTCTGTATAAGAGTAATAGGATACTGTATTCAACCCTATTATTGAAAATGATTTTTACTTATTAATATAGAGGTGATTTTATGGAAGAGACGGGTATTGTAAAATCAATTAATGGCAGTAAAGCTATGGTGGCCTTTGTAAAGAAAAGTGGCTGTGGTGGAAATTGTGGTGGTTGTAGTGGTGGCTGTCCAAAGGATACTTTAATATTAGAAATAGAAAATATTAAAAATGCTAAAATAGGTAATGAAGTTATAGTAGAAATAAGTAATGAAAATTTTTCTAAAATGATTATATGGGCCTATGTAATACCAGGTATTATGTTGTTTTTAGGACTTATAATTACATATTTAATTTTCCATAGTGAAATTATAGCCTTATTAGTAGGCGTAATTTTAATGGTTTGCAGCTATGTAATTATTGGTAGGTTTAATAACAAAGATGAAAGTGAGTACAATTTTAAGATGACTCACAGTAAGGAATAAGTTTATAAATATATGTGATATAAAAAACAATCTTCATTAGTAATGATAATAATTGAGATGTAGAAATTAAATTAGAATATATACTTGGTGATTTTAAAATGGTACCTATAGTTTCTGCACTTAAAAGTGTATAATCTATAGGTGCTTTTTAATATGAATAAATTTAGAGATAAAGTTTATTAAAAGTTTATTAAAAGTACATAAAAGTTTACTTAAATTTTAAATTTTTTTATAGTATACTATGATAGAATTTAATATATCTTGTGAATATAAAAGGTCTTTAATATTTATATGGAGGTGCTACTATGACACTAAAGTTTACTTTATTTGAGGAAGTTATAGAAATAACTAAAGAGAGCGATAATTATAATTCATTAAGAAAGGATTTTGATGAATTTTCTTATATGCAAAGTGAAAAATTTTGTGATATTTTCAAAAATAGTTATTCTAATATAGAGATATTAAGTGAAAATGCTCTTAGGGATGGCTTTGTGCTTATTATGGAAAGTATAGATAAAGCTTTAGCTATACTCGTTAATTATAATATACTTGATGTTGATAGGAAGGGCTTCTTTTCTAATTATTATGCAACCTATTATAGTTGGGATATGGATTTTAATATTATAAATAACAAGTACTTATCTTTGGTAATGCAAGAAAAAGATTTATATGAAATTAATTTGAAATATTCAAATTTAAGATCCCAATGGCGTGAAAAAGGTTACCCTATTGATGGTTCAATAATAGAGATTTCAAAGGCTAATGATGAAAATATGTCATTAAACTTATCGCATAAAAATATTAAATTTAAGGGTAGATCCATACGTGGCATAGGTAATTTCATAGAAAAAAGTAAGCTTATAAATGATAGTTATACTATGGATTTTCTCAAAATAGCCATATATCAGGGCTGTTGTAATGTGCATAAGGCTTTAATTGATTGTCTTCATAGTAAGGGTGTTCAGGGCTATGGTTCTTACGTTAGTCATGATGTATATACCTCAATGGAGGCATTATTTAATAACATTACTGTAGGTGTTATTCCTGAGGAAAAAATCAAAAAAAGCATAATAAGGATTATAAGAGCTAATCCCTATGAATACGCATACTATAAATTTATAATTATAAACTTAGGTGATGAAAACAATGAAATCGATAAAATAGCTGACTATTATGGTGTTTATGGTTTACAAGATTTTAAGCTTTCCCTTATTAAGGATGAATTTAATCAATTGAATTTATCAACAGAGGAAAATACATTATCAAGTAAAGAGAGTTTATTAAATACAATGAAATTTCTAGGAGTTAGCATACAAAATCCATATTATAATATAATAGAAGGTGTATTAAAAAACTTTGACTTAAATGCAAGAACTGTAGACAACATAGAGTTTACTACACGTGAAATAGCACTTCTTGCAATAGATGATAAGAAAAAAATTGATGTAATATTAGGTTCTATAATTAAAGAAAAAGAGTTGGATATTTCAGAAGCACTAGACAAGCTTAAAAGATTAGATCTTAATACTATTTTAAAAGTTAAATATATAGATATTTTAAACCAAAGATTATCTAAAGTCATAGAACTTGAAGATTATGATTACTTAGATGAAAATTTCAATATAAAATCTTTTTATACTGAGGATCAATGTATTGAAACTTTAGATAAATTAAGGAGTATTAACTTAAGAACATCTAAGGCTGTTGATATAAAAGAAAGAGAAATTACAAATAAATTAAATCAAATAATAGAAAATAAAGATATGATAAAAATAGAAAATGTAGTTAATTCATACTTGTTTTTTAATTTGACTAATATTCAAGAGGCAGTGGAGCAGTTAAGAGTTATGGAGGTAAGGAGTTCTCATATAAAAGGTGAAAAGATTGATTATCTTTTAGAGAATTCTAGATTTATAATTAATAATCATTTAAATCTCTTAGAAAAAGCTAAAAAATATGAAAATAAAATAAATGAAAAAGAATACTCTCAATATGCCACCACTAAAAAAGGTTTTATTGGCTCATTAAAAAAAGTCTTTGGGGATACAATAAATAAGGTTAATGATATTTTATCAGAAGATGATAAGAGAGCATGGGAATTTATAACTAATAATGGTGTGAGAGCTATAAAAGATTTGAATATACATGAATAATACTAATATATAGGCTATGTGAAAGGTTATAATATAAAGTAACCTTGAGATTGTTGGAATCTTTAAAGCAGTTAAGATTAATAAATAATTATTTATATTTTATACAATTAGCTGATACCACAATAAATCTCTATCTATATAATTATAGATAGAGATTTATTTAAATTTAGTAGATATATTTAAATATATATAAGTGTATGCTTGTTTTCAGGTGAAATATTTAGAATATTATAGGGGTGGACAATTTGGAGTATAAAAGCTTAGTTGCAGAAAACTTAAAAATTCATATAGATTTAGAAGAAGATATTATTCAAAATTCAATTAAAATACCACCACAATCAAAAATGGGGGATCTTACTTTTCCTTGTTTTGAATTATCAAAACTTTTAGGAAAATCGCCTTCAGTAATTGCAGCTGAATTATGCCCAAAATTAAATACAGAAGGATTTGAAAAAATTGAAGCTATAGGACCTTACATTAACTTCTTTGTGGATAAGGTAGCACTATGCCAAAATATCATAAAAAAGGTTTTGTTAGAGGGGGATAGCTATGGAACATCTAATGTAGGAGAAGGTAGAGTTATAACTATTGAGTATTCATCACCTAATATTTCAAAACCATTTCAGGTAGAAGATTTAGCTTCAACAGTAATAGGTAATTCATTATATAAGACTTATAAGTCTCAAGGGTATACATCAATAGCTATAAATCATTTAGGAGATTGGGGTGCTGAATTTGGTAAACTTCTCTCTGGGTTTAAACGATGGGGAGATGAAGAAGCACTTTCAACTGAACCAATTAAAGAAATGCTTAGGATATATCTTAAGTTTTATGATGAAACTGAAAAAAAACCTATTTTAGAGTATGAGGCAATAGAATACTTTAAAAATCTTCAAGAAGGAAGAGAGGAAGAAGTAAGGTTATGGAATGAATTTAAGCACTGTGGACTTACGTATTTTCATAAGATTTATGATATTCTGGGTGTTAAATTTGATTCATATGCATGGGAAAGTTTCTATAATGAGAAAAGAGCTGTAGTCATAGAAGAAATACATAAGAAGGCCTTGTTAGTTACTAGTAATGATGCTGAGGTTGTGAGCTTACAAGAATATAATATGCCGCCATTCATACTTAAAAAAGCTGATGCTGTAAGTATTCATGCTACTGGTGATTTAGCCGCTGCAAAATATAGAAAAGAAAATTATAACTTTGTAAAAAGTTTATATGTAGCTGGCAGGGATCAATCATTACACTTTAAACAAGTATTTACAACCTTGAAATTAATGGGTAACTTATGGGCAGATAACTGTGTTCATGTTCCATTTGGAGCTGTAAAGTTTGCAGATCAAAAACTATCTTCCAAAAGAGGTCATGTTGTTTTCTTAGAGGATTTTTTTAATGAAGCTGTTTCAAAAACATTAGATATTATAAATGAAAAAAATCCTACTTTAGAAAATAAAGAAACTGCAGGTAAAACTATAGGTATAGGTGCAATTGTATTTTCATATTTAAAAAATCATAGACAAGGGGATGTAGTTTTTGATTTTGGAGAAATGCTTAGTTTTGAAGGTGACACTGCATCATATGTACAATACACCTACGCTAGGGGTAGGAGTATATTACGAAGTTATGAAATAATAGAAGAGGACATGGATTTTGCTAAGTTGAATTTTAAGGAAGAATTTCAGCTAATAAAACTTCTTTCAAACTTTAATGCTACTGCGTTATTAACCTTAGATAAATATGAACCATCTATGCTTGCTAAATATGTGCTAGATGTTGCAAAGGCATTTAATAAAGTCTATAATAACCAGAGTATACTTAGCACAGGGGATATTTTATTTAAGAATCCTAGATTGAAAATTATAGAGGCAACCTGCCAAGTAATTAAAAATGCTTTGTATTTGCTTGGAATAGATGTAGTAGAAAAGATTTAGTAGGGTATTATTATAATTTATTTTACTATAGCGATTGTGATATTTTATAAAAACAAGTTTAATTTCAATGAAAAATCCCAGAATTTCATTTCTATTTATATGATTTCATAATATACTTGTAAATAAATTTAAAAAATCATATTAAATTCTGTGGATTTATTGTATAATAAAAGTTAGCGACCTATTAGTTTGGAGGAAAGTTAATGTTTACTAGAGAATATGAGAACGAGTTGTTACTACCGAAAGAAGTTTTTGATAGATACAACATGAAAGAAATAGCGTATTTTGATATAGAAACAACAGGATTTAATAAAGTAAGTGATATAATAATGTTAATTTCATTAGGATATTTTATTGATGAAAAAACATTTATTACTAAGCAATATTATGCTGAATATATCGAAGACGAAGAAGATGTAGTAAAGGTGTTTTTAGATGATTTAAAAGAGTTCAATACTTGGTGTACATATAATGGTATAGCATTTGATGAGCCCTATGTAATTAAGAAACAACAAAAATATGACATAGAGGGCAGAATACCAGAAAATCATATCGACCTTTATAGACTTATAAAGCCGTACTACACTCAATTTGGAATGGAAAGATGTAATTTAAAAACAGTAGAAAAATACTTAGGCATACAAAGAAAAGATCAAATAGACGGTGGCTTAAGTGCTCAATTATACAAACAATATCTATATAATAACAATACTGATATTAGAGATGTAATTATGCTTCATAATTATGAAGATGTTTTAAATCTTCCTATATTATTCAAATTATTATATACTATTGAAACAGATCCAAAGATAAAAAAAGAGCCAAGGATAACTCCTAGCCAACTTGAAGAGATTAATACATTAATAGAGAAGCATAACTTAAAGTTAAGGTCAGATTTGAAAAATATAACAAAAAAAGCTGCAGCAAAGGCTATAGATAGCATTTTAAATGGCAATAAAAAATCTGATAATATTGACTTTATTATAAAAGACACATATTAAATTATGTAACTTCAGGTTTAAAGAACTCATATGACTTCTTTAAACCTGAAGTTATTTTAATTGTAAATTAAAATAAGTAAGTATAAAGGATAGATATTATCCTTTATACTTACTTATTTTTATGTCATTTTACATTACTTTTATCATTATTCAAATAATCGCATCCCTTGCAGCTATTTGAGCAACTGCCACCACAACTACATCCGCCTTGCTTTGTTCTTTTAATATTTTTATATAATATAAAAACTACTAAAACTAATATTATAGCAAGTATTAAAAATTCAAACATATAGAATCACTTCCTTGTAATTAACTGTTTTATTATAGTAATAATCCAATTTGATATACTAAAAATGCAACAATCCAAGCTAAGGTAAACTGATATACTACAGAAAAAATAGCCATCTTTGTTCCAAACTCTTTTTTCATAGTACTAATTACTGATATACATGGAGTATACAGTAAAGTAAATATTAAAAAGCTTATGGCACTAAGAGCAGTAAAATGCTGTAATAATGCCTCTTGTAGATTGGAACCATATATAACACCCATAGTACCTATAACTACTTCCTTAGCCATTAATCCTGATAAAATAGATACAGAACTTTCCCAAGTACCAAAACCCAAGGGTATAAAAATAGGATTAATTAATCTACCTATAGATGCAAGAAAACTAGTGTTCATATCTACCATTCCAGTAAAGTTAAAGTTGGATAAAAACCACATTATTACGGATAAAGCAAATATAATTGTACCAGCTTTTTTAACGAATCCTTTTCCTTTTTCCCATGTATGAAGAGATAGGTTTTTTAAAGAAGGAAGTTTAAATTCTGGTAATTCAATTAAAAATGGCTCTTCGTCCTTCTTGAAAATTGTATTTTTAAATATTAATCCCATAATAAATGCTAGTACAATGCCTAGTAAATATAAAGAAAATACAACGGTTGTCTCTTTACCAGGAAAAAATGCTGATGCAAATAGCGCATATACCGGAAGTCGTGCATTACAAGACATTAAGGGTACTAATAATGCTGTGAGCTTTCTATCCTTATCGCTTTCAAGTGTTCGTGCAGACATAATTGCAGGCACCGAACATCCAAATCCCACTATTAAGGGAATAAATGCTTTGCCAGAAAGACCTATCTTTCTCATTATTCTATCAGTAATTAGGGCTGTTCTAGCCATATATCCACTATCCTCAAGAAAGGATATTCCTAAGAATAAACTCATAATAATAGGAACGAATACAATAACAGCTCCAACCCCAGAAACAATACCATCTATTAGTAAAGATGAAAACCAAGGGCTACTAGTGCTTAATACTTGGCTTAAAAATGGAACTAACTTTTCATCCACTGCAAAGGCAAGCAAATTGGAAAGCGGTTGTCCGACCCAAGAAAAAGTAAATTTAAATATTATAAATAAAATTAGAAGAAACAAGGGTATGGAAATAAATTTATTTAATATAATTTTATCAATTTTATCACTTACTGTTTCTTTAACTATGGATTTAGTGTAGGATATAGAATTCTTTAAAACATCATCTATATAGTCAAATGTATCTTTTTCACTTATAAATGATTTTATATTTGAATCTGTATCATTAAGGTCTTTTTTCAATATATCTTTTAGAGCATTTAGTCCATCTTCCTTTGATGCAGAGATAGGCACTATAATTACCCCAAGTTCCTTTGCTAATTTCTTGTAGTCTATTGATATTCCTTTATCAGTAGCTATATCAATCATATTTAAAATTAGAACTATGGGTTTATTAAATTCTTTAAGTTGAGTTGTAAGGTATAAGTTTCTTTCTAAATTTGAGGCATCAACAATATTTAATATTATAGAAACCTCATCATTAGCTAAAAATTCCTTGGATACCTTTTCTTCATTTGAATAGGTATCCATAGCATAAATACCAGGCAAGTCCACTATTTTAATATCCTTCGTAAAAAAGCCTTCTTTTTTATCTACAGTAACTCCGGCCCAATTTCCAACATGCTGTTTTGAACCAGTTAATGCATTAAAAAGGGTTGTTTTACCTACATTGGGATTACCTATTAATGCAGCAATTTTCATCACAAGTCTCCTTAATTCGTATTACATTTATATTCTTAGCATCCTTTTTTCTAAGTGCTAAATTAAAACCTCTAACATTTAGAATAAGAGGATCACCAAAGGGTGCGGAGCCTTTAATAATTATTTCAGCACCTTCTATGCAGCCTAAGGCTAAGAGTCTTTTAGCTAGATTTTTATTTCCTAATATTTTATGGACATAGGCATTTTCACCTATTTTCAAATCGCAAATGGTCACCACTATCACCTCATAATGAAAATTATTATCAATTATAATAATATAATATCAATTTACTATAAATTTGTCAATAAAATCTACTATAATTTTATACAGTATTATACCAATAAATCAATAATATATAAATTTATTGAGAAATTTATATATTTATATGTTAGAATAATTAAGAATTATTATTTAATTATTACACTTCTATACTTATGTAGAAGTGAATTTAAAATAAAAGAGAGTGATAGTATTGATACTTGTTGAAAAGCAAATTCCCATAGAAAGTATAATAGATAAAGATGTTTTAGAAATATTTGAAAATACAGTTGGATATAAAGATGCAATTTTTTTTGATTTAGAACACTATGTATTTAAAAAACCCATTTGCGTTGGAATATTTGGTGCAGCTATTTATGATAAAGATAAAAAAGCTATACTTTTAACCCAATATATGATTGAAAATTCTAAGGATGCAAAGGAAATATTAAAGTTAAGCAAAAACTATTTTGAAACCATGAAAAACACTAAGAATAAAAAATACCTGGTTAGTTTTTCTGGAAATAATGACTATATAGTAATAAATCATCTATATATAAAAAATAAGATTAATTTTGACATTAGAGAAAATTTTATTGAAATCGATTTACAAAAGGTATTCGAAAATTATACTACAAAATGTATTGGGCTTAAGAATCTTGAGAAGGTTTTTCATATACATAGATATGGAGAATTAATTAGTGGTTCTAACTTGGCTAAAATTTTTTCAAAGATAAATAAGGACTCAGGATATATCGATAGAATGCCAAAGGAGAAAAAAAACAATTTGCTTATATATAATGAAGGAGACGTGATTAACCTATTTCATATTTATGCAACATGGAATAAATATGTTACTGATGAAACTATACTGCAAATGAAAGAAGAAAAACAAAAAGAATTATTCCAAAGATCACAATATTTAAATGAAAAAAGGATGAAAAAAGATGCAGAAACTACTGAAATAATTGATTAGAAGTAATTTTTTTAAAAATATGGATTATTCTTAAATAGCAATTTAAAACTAGAAAAAGCTATAAATGTTTCTGGTTTTTATTGCTATTTAAGTATATACATTTTACAATAAATATGAGCAGATTAATAGTTGCAATATATAGATAAAAGTATGTACAATAATTTTATTACATCTTATTAAATTATACTAGGGGGATTGAGATGAGAAAAAAAACGGAATTTATAACAACAGGGATACTTATAATAGCCTTAGGTTTAGGTGGATGTAACTCATTAAAAAATTGTAAAAATGGTGAATATGAAGGCGTTGGAAAAGGAAATAACGGAGATATTAAAGTTAAAGTGGAAGTAAATAATGGAAAAATATCTAAAATAGATGTAATTGAACAAATAGAAAGTACTGCTATGTGGAGGGAAGTTAAGGAAAATTTAATTCCCCAAATATTAGAGGAAAATTCCTTGAAGGTTGATACTATATCGGGGGCAACAAAGTCTACCAATGGTGTTATAGAAGCAATTACTAAGGCCTTAGAATCTTCTAAAAACTAGTACTTCTATAAGTGTTTTTTATATAATAATCTACACATTTTACTGTAGGTATATTTAGTTTATAAAAAGTTCTTAACAATATGGTTGAAATATTTTTTGTTTTGTTCTAAAATTGTATTAGAGTATATAAATTATCAACCTATGATGAATAAAGAAAGAGAAGTGATATTATGGATAAAAATAAACTTTCACAGTTAGATAAGGCAAAAGATATTATAAACGATAACGAAGCACAAAAATACATAAAAGAAATGAGAAAAATGGATCAAGTCAATGAAAAAAAAGGTGATAAACTTTTAGCAGTCACACTAGCATCTATTTTAGTTATTGGTTTAGGAGTTGGTACCTTTGTATCTTGGACTAAACCAAAGGAAGTAACAAAAGAAAACAATCCTACTGTAGTAATAAATAATCCAAGTTCTGATGAAGTGGCAAATAAACCATTAGGTGAAGAGTTGCCAACTAAAAAAGAAGAATCATCAGGCAATACTGTGGTTGATCCCATCACTGTAGAGAACTTAAATGAACTTAATAAGATATATGAATATGCTAAGTCTGATGATAATAGGCAAACTTCCTTGGATAAGGCCATAGAACTAAATCAAGGTTCATCTTCAGGAGTTTCTGCAATTATGATTTCACAGATTCTTAGAAACAATGGTTATGAAGTCCCAGAGGATGTCTACAGTACAAGTGCACTTAGAAATTATCTAAGTGATAATGGATTTACAAAAGAAACTGATTTAAGTAAATTAAAACCAGGCGATATATGCTTTACTAAGGATATGGATCAAATAGAAGATACCCCTTCACATACTTATATTTTCATTAAGTGGATTGAAGAGGGTAAAACTAGCTTTGCACAAGTTGTTGATTCACATGTAAAAGATTATGGTGCTACATTGCACGAAAGAAATATAGATGAAACTGTAGATGGTAAGGATAATTTAAACTATTTCTATACAAAGTAAATTAACAAAACCTGTTTTTCTTTAAGAAAACAGGTTCTATTTTTGAAAAAATACATTTAAGATAGGTTTAAAGGTGTGTGAAAATATATGATTAAATTGCTAACCTTAACTAACCACGAATACGATATGGTTAGATTTCAAAGGGACAGCACTGTATTGAATAATTATTTGAAAGAATTTGATCTTCAAGGAATAGAATTAATTCCCTGCTCTAATTGGATAGATGGGGAAATGAGTGAAGAGATTGTTAAAGGGGTTCATTTATCTTTTTATCCTTTTTGGGTAGATTTTTGGTTGAAGGATTTCAAAACTTTGATCAAGGAATTTGATAGTATAAAAAAGGTGGAACAATTTTATGGGTCATTGGATAGGAGTGTTATAGTTGAAAATTATAAAAAGGAACTTCGCTTAGCTCATAAATTAAAAGCGGAATATGTAGTCTTTCATGTTAGTCATGTTACTATAGAAGAAAGTTACACTTATAATTTTAAGCATAGCAACGAAGAGGTTATAAACTGTACAATAGAATTAATAAATGAAGTTTTTTCAGATATAAATGATGATTTTAATATTAAAATACTTTTTGAAAATTTATGGTGGCCCGGACTTAACTTTGCTAATAAGGAGCAACTTAAAAGTATTTATAATGGAATAAACTATAAGAATAAGGGTTTTGTATTAGATACCACACATCTAATAAATACTAACATTGACTTAAAGAACGAAGAAGATGCAATTAATTATTGCATAAGAGCCATAAAAGATTTAGGTGATTACGCCTCTCTTATTGAGTGTATACACTTTAACTACTCTCTTTCAGGTGATTATATAAAGAACATGGTTAAGGAAGGATATACCCTAGAAGAAAAGTTTGAAGAACGCTATTATAATGTATACTCTCATATATCTAAAATGGATAGTCATAAAAACTTTACTTCTCATGGGGCTAAGAAGATAGTAGAGCTAATTAAGCCTAAATATGTAGTTTATGAGCTTGTAAGTGAGAATTTAGATGGTTTAAGTAAAATGATAGAAATTCATAACAAAATTCTTCGGTAGTTTTTAAATATATACTGTATTTACATTAAAGTGAATAAATGTTATCATGTTTTTGAACATTGTATAAAGATTGTATAAAGATTGTATAAAAAAATATTGGGGGTTTAATAATGATATATTCAAAAAAAGCTGAACAAATTTCTGCATCTTTAACACTTGCAATAACTGCAAAAGCTAAACAAATGAAAGCAGATGGAATTGATGTAATAGGTTTTGGTGCAGGAGAACCAGATTTTGATACACCAGAGAATATACAGAATGCTGCTATTATGGCTATTAAGTCAGGAAAAACAAGATATACAGCTGCATCAGGTATACCTGAATTAAAAGATGCAATTATTGAAAAATTTAAGAATGATAATAATTTAAGTTATAGTCAGTCACAAATTATTATTTCAACTGGTGCAAAACAATGTTTAGCCAATACTTTTCAAGCAATTCTAAACCCTGGTGATGAAGTAATAGTAGCTTCACCATATTGGGTAAGTTATCCTGAGTTAATTCAACTAGCAGACGGTATTCCTGTATTAGTTGATACTAAGGAAGAAAATGAGTTTAAATATGATTTAAATGAATTAGATTCCTATGTTAACAACAATACTAAGGCAATACTTATAAATAGTCCGAATAATCCAACAGGAACTGTATATACACTAGAAGAATTATCTTCTATAGCAGAACTTGCTAAAAAACATGATTTAATAATAGTATCAGATGAGATATATGAAAATTTATTGTATGGTGAAGTAAAGCATGTTAGTATAGCATCAATCTCAGAGGATGCTTATAATAGAACTGTAGTAATTAATGGTGTTTCAAAATCCTATGCTATGACTGGTTGGAGAATAGGGTATGCTGCAGCTAATGAAAAAATAACAAAATTAATGTCTAATGTACAAAGCCATACTACATCTAATCCTAACTCAATAGCACAGTATGCATCTGTTGAAGCTTTAAGTGGGGATCAGAGTGAAATTAAAAAAATGATAGAGGAATTTAAAAGAAGAAGAGACTTTATGGTAGAAGAAATAAATTCTATTGATAACTTGTCATGCATTAAACCAAAGGGCGCATTTTATGTAATGATAAATATTTCTAAGGTTATTGGAAAAGAATGTAATGGCGAAAAAATAACAGGCTCTTTAAATTTATCTAGAATTTTATTAGAAAATGAAAAAGTAGCTGTAATACCTGGTATAGCATTTGGTGTAGATGAATTTATTAGATTATCCTATGCTACATCCATGGAAAACATAAAAACTGGATTACTTAGAATCAGTAATTTCATGAAAACATTAAAATAACTTCGTAAAAATTCAAAAATCATTAAAGTAACCCTTACATCTGTAAGGGTTACTTTAATGTGTTGCTATTATGGTATAATCTATATATAGAATATTTATAGAAGGGATTGGGTTTATTATATGCAAAATAGAGAGATTACATTAGGAAGTAATTTTTATACAGCTAACCTTAGAGTTGAAAAACATACTCATTTTATTAGACATTTTCTTAATCTAAAAAAAAGCAGAAGTGAAAATACTGCAAAAAGCTACGAAAGAGATATTTTAGATTTTTTTAATGTTAAACAAGTTGAGGATGTTACTTTAGATGATATTAAAATGGTGAATATATATCATGCTGAATCATATATATTGTATCTAAGAGAAAAGAAATACTCATCTGCTACTATTAATAGAAAAATTTCATCTTTAAGTTCTTTATATATATGGTTACTAAAATTCTCCAACAACTATAAGGGAGGAGAGGTTATATCGTATAACCCATTTGGAAGTTTAAAGGAAGAAAAACCTATAATTGTGAACAAGGAAACCGAATTCTTAAATAAGACTGAAGTAAAGCAATTATTAGAAAGTATAGATACTAGTACCTTAATAGGATTGAGAAACAAAACAATTTTAGCACTTGCTCTCACCACTGCATTAAGAAAATCAGAGCTTATCAATATTAAAATTAGTGATGTTCAAAGTTATGGAGAGTATGATGTTATAAATGTCATTAGAAAAGGTGGGAAAAAAGATACTGTTAAGTTACAACCCAAGGTGAAGGAATTGATAATTGAATACTTATTAAGAGATAATAGAGAGCTTAAGGGCAATGTAGATTCCTATTTATTTAAAGGTCATTCAAGTAATGGATTAAATAACTATAAATTAAACCCTAATGCTTTAAATCTAATTATAAGTAAAGTTACTAAAGATGCAGGTATAAGAAAAAAATTAAAGGTACATTCAACAAGACATACTGCTATTACTATAGCTATTATAGAAGGGGCTTCTGCTGAGAAAATAAGAGACTTTGCAGCTCATAAAAATCTAGCTACAACCAATAGATATATCCACTCTGTAGATAAGATTAAAAATAATGCAGGTGATTTAATAGATGTATTATAATTTCAAAATAAAAATGTAGAGTATATACTCTACATTTTTATTTAAGGTTATAGTATTAATGTACTTAGTATTTCCACAGTTTTTTAGTGATAAAAACAGTTATTATCACTAAAATAGCTAAGGAGAATAATTTTCCAATTATAAAGAAAATATATTTTAAACCTATAATAGTAAAACATAAAACAACTATTACAAGTAATATATTCCCCAAATTCTTAGAGATACTTACATTACTGCCAGTTATTTTAAATACAATTTTATCTATAAAGGATATTAAAGAATTATTTTTTCTTATACCAATAAGATAATACAAAAGAAGGGAAATAACCCCTAGAACTATAAAAACATTTGACATTTTTAATCTACCCCCCATGGTTTTATATAGGCTTAAAAAATACCCATCGATAGATATTATATACTTCATAGTAAAGAATTAATTAGATGTAGTAACTTAATTAAACCTATATTTTATATTATATATACATATTACGATACTTTTAGTAAAAATAATACGTATGAATATATTAATTTTTTAATACTATTGTGTACAATCTAAAAACTAAGTTTTAGGCTTCCTCCCTCTTTTAAACAATATCAACCTATGGTATTTTCATCATAAATATATATATTAATTCTTCAATCTATTTATATCATATAAAACTAATGAGAATTTCAAATAAAAGTAATCACTAGATATAATATAAGTTATGTCTAGTGATTACTTTTATTTCCATTATATGATTTTTGTCTAAAGCCATACGTAAACATTGTATACGTGATAAATACATACGTATACAATATGTATACGTATGTATACATATTGTATAGCCTATACATAAGATATTTATTTATTAAACATAAATATCTACTTACAAAAAATTAAAGGGTACATTATAATTAAGTAGATAAGGTTATTATTCCTATATTTAAAGATAACTTTACAAAGGAGGATTAACTATGTCTGATACTATATTTAGTGTTCGTATAGATGAGGAAATGAAAATAAAATTTGCAGATACTGCTAAAATTATGGGTATTAATAATAAGGACTTCATGGAGTTACTTATTAGTAATTATGAACTTAATAAATTAACGGAAAAATCAACATTGAATATTCAAAGTGATGTAAGTGAACTTCAGCATATAACAAAACGCATGTTAGATATTTATTTGAATCTAATAGATAAGATAAATCTATCTGAGAAGGAAAAAGAGGACATAACAGTAAAAGCCTTGGAAGAAAAAATGTGCAAGATAATAGAATTAGAGGAATATCTTTTAAATGAAGAGTCTATAAATAAAGAACTATCAAACTCCATTATAGACTTACAAAAAGAGATAGCTACTTTGAAAAAGAAAAATCAAAGTACTGAGGAAATTCATTCCAACTTCAATAGCTTAAAATCCATGCTAGAAGAAAAGGTATTTTTACTAAATAATGAATTAGGTGCAGAGCATGAAAAATTTTCAACCTTGGAGGACGAAAATAAAGGACTTCATAGTAAGCTTAAAAACAAAGAAGAATTAGAAATAATAGTAAATAATTATAAAGAGGAAAACTTAGTCTTAAAATCGACTATAGAAAGAATTAAAAAGGATAATGATATTTTCAACGAAAATTTAAAGCTTAAATATGAAAAAGATTTAAGCTTTATAGAAGAAAAATTCGAACTTGAAAAAAGTAAAGCTGTTTTCTCCATACGTGAAGAAAACTATAATAAGTTACGTTCTCAACAAGAGTTATTTGAAAATAAAAGCATAGAATTTTTAAAGCACATAAATCATCTCAATACCATAATAGAGAATGAAAAAAAGAATTAACAATAGCAAAATAGAATATATCTCAGTGAGTAGACCATTCATATGTGATACCCATATTATAGCAGACATCTTTATCCTGTTATTTTTGAGAAATACTTATAATAGTGTAATAATGGTATTAAATAGTTAAGTTAACTATGAATTATCTAAATGTTTTAATAAGTATAAATAAGTATCAATAAGTATAAATATGTTTAATTTAATATAATTCTTGAATAAATCTTCATATTATATTAAATTAAACATAGCAATTAAATATAGGTGGTGTTTATATGGGCAAAGTTATTGTAATAGGTAGTGGTCCTGCAGGACTAATGAGTGCAATTACTGCAAGCGACACTAATAAAGTTATTTTAATAGAAAAAAATCCTAAGTTAGGTAAAAAGCTTTTTATAACTGGTAAAGGAAGATGTAATATTACAAATTCAAAGGATATAGGCGAATTTTTTGATTATATACCAACTAATCCGCATTTTTTGTATAGTTCATTATATTCTTATACGAATTTAGATACAATAAATTTCTTCGAAAAGCAAGGAATAAAATTAAAGTCTGAGCGTGGTGATAGGGTTTTCCCAGAGTCTGACAAATCCTCTGATATTTTAAGGGGTTTCACTAAGGAAATACACTCTAAAAATATAGATGTAATGTTAAATACAGAGTTTTTGGAGTTTATTACCAATGATGATAAAACAAAAATATTGTCTATTAAGACATCTAAGGGGGAATTAAAGGCAGATCACTTTATTCTATGCACAGGTGGTGCATCATATCCTCAAACAGGTTCTGATGGAGCAGCCTTTATACATTGCAAAACCGTGGGACATAATATTATAGATTTAAAACCTTCGTTGATACCAATTGTATGTAAAGAATCATGGACATCGGAGGTACAGGGTTTATCATTAAAAAATGTAGAGTTAAGAATTATTAATGATAAAAAAAGAGTTTTGTATAAAAATTTTGGAGAGATGCTATTTACTAATTACGGTATTTCAGGTCCCTTAGTCTTAAGTAGCAGTAATATTGTAACTAAAAATATATTAAAGAATAACTTATATGCTTCCATAGATTTAAAACCAGCTCTTAGTGCTGAAAATTTAGATAAAAGAATTCAAAAGGACTTCGCAAAATTTATAAACAATGATTTTAAGAGTTCATTAGTAGCATTATTACCTAGTAAATTAATAAATGTTATAATAGAACTTTCTAATATAGACCCTAGTAAAAAAGTTAACTTAATAACTAAATCAGAAAGAAAGAAATTGTGCGATTTACTTAAAAATTTAACATTAAACATAAGCGGGGTTAGACCAATTGCCGAAGCAATTGTAACTTCTGGAGGAGTAGATACTTTAGAAATAGATCCATCCACTATGAAATCTAAACTAATAGAAAATTTATCTTTTGCTGGAGAGGTAATAGATGTAGATGCCTTTACTGGAGGATTTAATATTCAAATAGCATTATCCACAGGTTATTTAGCAGGTAAATCTATATAATAAGTATTAATTCATATAAATACTATATAATTTTTACAAAAAACCTTTTTAATCAAAAGTTTTTATATAAAAACTTGTGTAAATACTATATAATCAAATGAGTTAATAAATTTTTTTTTCATTTTACGTAAGCTAACTTTATATTATTTTGGAATTTTATATAATTTAATTTAGTTATTAAGTACTAATTGTAGTATAATTAATATGTATGATGTGAATTATTTCAAAATTATTTTAGTTAAAAATCCTTAAAATTAAAATAGATGAAAGGCGGAGTAACTGGTGAATTTTAATGTAGCTATTGATGGACCAGCTGGAGCAGGCAAAAGTACTATTGCTCAACTTTTGGGTAAAAGATTTAATTTGATGTATATTAATACAGGTGCTATGTATAGGGTTGTAACATTTAAAGCTTTGCAAAATAATATTAGTGAAAATGATAGTGAAGAGTTAATTAAATTAATTGATTCCTTAGATATGTATTTTGATGGTGACAATATTATTGTTAACAAAGAAGTGTTTAATGATAAAATTACTACTCCTTATATTAGTAATAATGTTTCTAAGTATGCTGCTATGCCTGTTGTAAGAGAAAAACTAGTTAAACTTCAAAACAACATGGCTCATAACTATAATGTAATTATGGATGGCAGGGATATTGGCACTGTAGTATTAAAAAATGCTGAGTATAAATTTTATTTAACTGCTACTCCAGATGCACGTGCTAAAAGAAGATTTGAAGAGTTGATAAGTAAAAATATTAAAGTAGTTTATGAGGATATTTTAGAGGATATAAAGAAAAGAGACTATAAAGATATTAATAGACTTCTTAGTCCTTTAAAAAAGGCAGAGGATTGTATAGAAGTTGATTCTACAAATTTAAATATCAATGAAGTTGTAGAGTTAATGACAACGTACATAACAGAGAAAAAATAGTACAGGTGGTGATAGAATGGTTAACTTAATTTTATCTAATACCGCTGGTTTTTGCTTTGGAGTGCAACGAGCTGTAGATATTGCTCTAAATTCTCAAAAGCAAGCAAAAGATAAAATTTACACATTAGGACCACTTATTCATAACAAAGATGTTGTAAACTTCTTAAAGGATAACTTAGCTTATCCTATTGAATTAAGTGAAATTAATAATTTACATGAAAATGATTCTATAATAATACGTTCTCACGGTGTAACACCTAGTGTTATTGAATTATTAAAAAGTAAAAAATTAAATATTATTGATGCAACGTGTCCTTATGTAAGTAATATTCATAAAAAAGTATTAAAATACTATAACTTAGGATATATTATTGTTATAGTGGGTGATAAAGATCATCCAGAGGTAATAGGTATTAATGGTTGGTGTAATGATACAGCCATAATTGCAGCAAAGGGAGATGATATTCCTTTAGAAGAAATACAAGCTAGGAAGATATGTATTGTTTCACAAACAACGGAGAAACAAATCAATTGGAATAGTGTTTTAAAAACAGTACAAAATAACTGTGAAGAAATAGTATCATTTAATACCATATGTAATGCAACTGAAATTAGGCAAAAATCAGCAAATGAAATATCTAAAGAAGTTGATGTTATGATAGTAATAGGTGGTAAACATAGCTCTAATACAACGAAATTATATGAAATATGTAAAACTAATTGTATTAATACAATTCACGTAGAAAATGCAGGAGAAATACCTGATGACATAATAAAAACAAAAACAATATCCAATATTGGTGTTACAGCTGGAGCTTCTACACCGGATTGGATAATTGAGGAGGCAATTACTAAAATGAACTCAATAGAGAATGTGGGCATTAGTGAATTTGAAAAGTTAATGAATGAATATGATATTAATATTCATGTTGGAAAAGTAGTTAAAGCTACCGTAGAAGTTATTAATGACGAAGAAGCTTTGGTTAGTATTATTGGCTATAAAGGAAATGGAGTAATACCTTTAAGAGAGCTTACATTAGATCCAAGTGTCAATATAAGAGATATATTAAATGTTGGTGATGAATTAGATGCAAAGGTAAAAAGAATGAACAATACTGATGATATGGCTTATTTATCTAAATTAGACATCCAAAAAGATTCAACTATAAAAGAACTTCAAGAAATATTTGACAATAAAGCCAATATAATTGTGAAAGTTGGAAGAGTTATTAAGGGTGGGGTACTTTCAAACTATAAAGATGTTTCTATATTTATACCTGCATCTCAATTAGATAATAAGCGTGTAGATAATTTAGAAAACTTTATGGGGAAAGAATTAGAAGTAACTTTAATTGAATTTAAAAGAGATAGACGTGGTGCTAAAATAGTAGCTTCAAGAAGAGCACTATTACCTAATTCATCTTTTAAAAAATCTGAGTATACTAGTTATCCTAAGGCTGTTGGCCATTGGGATAAAATTCAAAAAGATACACTTGTAACTGGTTTAGTAAAAAGATTAACTGACTTTGGTGCATTTATCGAAGTTTGTGGTGTTGACGGTTTACTTCACTTATCAGAGATATCTTGGGATAAAATTTCTAAGGTTTCAGATGTAGTAAATGTAGGCGAAACTATAACAGTTTACGTTTTAGATATTAATGAAGAAAATAAAAAATTATCTTTAAGTTTAAAAAGGGTCTCAGGTAATCCTTGGGATGATATCGAAAACAAATACAAGGTTGGAGATATCGTTAAAGGAAAAATAGTTAGATTTTCTGACTTTGGAGCCTTTGTTAAACTAGAATCTGGAGTAGATTCGTTACTTCATATATCTAAAATAAGCCAAGAAAGAATTGAAAAACCAAGTGACCTATTAGAATTAGGCCAAGAAGTAGAAGCTAAAATCTTAGAAGTAAATAAAGATAGTAAGAGAATATCTTTATCAATAAAAGATATTTAATAAGTTATAAAGTGTTGGAATTCCAACACTTTATTTTATACATATAAATATCCACTTATATGTAATTTTATATTACCTTTAAGCATATTATTAAGTACTAAAAAATCTTATTAAGGGTAGGGTAAAATGTATAGTTTTAAAAAGAGTACTATGTTTGATTATAAATTTATTAAACACAACTTAAACAATTCAATTTTTTGTAAATATTTTAAAGAAAGATTTTCTAATTTTACTTTTATGCATTTATACCTGTATAAAGACAATATTAACATTATCTTAGATTCAGATAATACATACATTGGGTTTATATGGACGAGTGACTTTAATTTAGGTGTTAATGTAGATGCTTTGTATTTAGGGGATTATGAAGATTATAAATTAATTTCTTATTGTATGAGTATAATATCTTTTAAAGGTGAAAATGTTTTTTTCTGTACAGATAAAGAACCTAATATATATAGGAATCTTAGACTAATGGGTTTTAATGAGATAAAATATGTTATTGATATGGAAGTGAGTAACTTTGATATTTTTAATATTCCTATGTACAGTATTCCAAGAGATATTGAAATACATCCCTTTAGAGTACATGAGGATAAACTTTTGAGGTGTAGGTTACAAAATGAAATTTTTCATGATGTAAATAGGATACCTGTTACTATTAAGGATTTAAATAATGAAACACAATCTATATATTATTTAAATGATGGGGGATTTTTTATTAAATTTAAAGAAGAATACATAGGTTATGGCCAAATAATTCATGATCATACTCATTATAGCATTGTAAACTTAGGTATAATTCATGAATATAGAGGTAATGGATATGGTAAACTTTTAACAATATTTCTTATGGAATATTGTAAACTAACCTATGATGATATTAAATCTCTAAAATTAAAGGTTGATGGTGATAATACTATAGCCAAAAATATGTATGAGTCCTTAGGCTTTTTAGAATATGATAACCAAATAATATGGGAATTTATCAATGAATAAAGAGGTATGCAACTTAGTTACATACCTCTTTATTCATTGTATTAACTTAAATTGTAAGGTGAAATCAGTAAGAAAACTACTTTTTAATTTCAATATACTGTTTAAGTGCAATAGCAAAAATATTCATTGCATCTTCAAGATCATTTGAATTTAAGCAATAAGATATTCTCACTTCATCTTTTCCTAATCCTTCAGTAGCATAGAAACCTTCTGCTGGAGCAACCATAACTGTTTTATTATCAAGACTAAAATCAGTTAAAAGCCATTTAGCAAAATCTTCTCCTGATTCTATAGGTAACTTAACAACTACATAAAATGCTCCTGTTGGCTTATCACATACAACACCAGGCATTTCTGATAGCTTATTGTATAAAATATTTCTTCTGTTTTCATATTCAACTAGTACTTCTTCAAAATAACTCTTTGGAGTATTAATTAAATTAGCACATCCTATTTGTTCTATAGTAGGAACACATAATCTAGATTGTGCAAGTTTTATGATTTCACTGATTAAGACTTTATTTTTTGAAGCAACTAAACCAATTCTAGCACCACAAGCACTATAACGTTTTGATACGCTATCAATTAAGATAACTTTATCTTTAACATCTTCAAGGAATAATGCAGAGGTATATTCTAATCCATCATAAACAAATTCTCTATATACTTCATCAGAAATAAGGTATATGTCATGTTCTTTACATATATCCGCAAGTAGTCTAACTTCTGCCTTAGTATACACAACACCTGTAGGATTTCCAGGATTTGAAACCATTATTGCACGAGTTTTAGGTGTTATTTTACTAACTATTTCTTCGTAACTTGGTAAGTGAAAACCATTTTCTGCTTTTGTTAAAAATGGTACTACCTTTGTTCCAGCTACATCTGAAAATCCACTGTAATTAGTATAGAAAGGTTCTGGAATTATAACTTCATCACCAGCATCACAAATTGCTAATAATGTGAATAATATCGCTTCAGATCCACCATTGGTGATTACCATTTCATCTTTATCAAAATCAATATTCCATTCTTTATAATAAGAAATGAAACTTTCGATTAATGAATCTAATCCTGGAGATGTTGCATATTTTAATACCTTATCATCATACATTTTTACTGCTTCCATAAAAGTTTCTGGTGTCTTTATATCAGGTTGTCCTATATTAAGGTGGTATACTTTTACACCTCTTTTTTTAGCAGCCTCGCCGAATGGAACTAGTTTACGTATTGGTGAAAATTGCATTTCTTGAATTCTTTTAGATAATTTCATTGTTCTTTCCTCCATTAATATTAATATTTTTTAATAATTTTTCAATTGAAACATATATTGAATAGAAACAATATTCTATTATAGTATAGTTCCTTATAAGCATTTAAATTATGAAATTTAAATGCTTATAAGATATATAAATTAGATTAGTAGAATTTTTTTAATACTTTTCCTAATCGTCTTATACCTTCTCTAATTTTTTCTTCATTCATGTTTGAGTAATTTAATCTAAAATGTCTTGTGTCATTTCCATTTGGATAGAATGAATTACCAGGTACAAAGGCTACATTTTCTTTTAATGCTTCTTTAGCTATATCTAATGCATTTAAGCCTTCTTTTACTTCTACCCAAGTAAATAATCCGCCCTCTGGATAGGTATAGGTTACTTCCTTTGGAAAGTTTAATTTCATCTCCTCAAGCATTATGTCTCTACGCTTTCTGTATACATCAATAATACAGTTTACATGTTCATCTAAACTGTATTCTGTTAAAAATCTTGCAGTTGCCATTTGGTTAATACTAGCACATTGTAAATCTTGACCTTGCTTTAATTGAATATACTTTTGAAGCACATCATTGTCTGCACAAACCCACCCAATTCTTAAACCTGGGCAAAATGTTTTAGAGAAAGTTCCTAAATTAATTACATAACCTTCAGTATCAAAACTTTTTATTGATGGCAGGTTTTCACCTTCAAATCTTAGTTGTCCATAAGGACTATCTTCAATAACAGGTATTTTATACTTTAGAGCTAACTCTGCAACTTTTTTTCTTCTTTCTAAACTCATTGTTATTCCACTTGGATTTTGGAAGTCTGGAATAGTATAGATCATTTTAATTGTTTCCTCTTTTAAAAGTCTTTCCAACTCATCAACAATCATACCGTCTTTATCCGTAGGAATCTCTATGAATTTTGGACCATATAACTTAAAGGCATTGATAGCACCTAAATAACTAGGACTTTCACAAGCAATTATATCGCCTTCATTTATGAAGATAGCTGCTGAAAAAGCAAGCCCTTGTTGTGAACCACTTGTTATCATAATATTACTAGGTTCACATTGAACTCCTGAGTACTTCATAATTTTATTTGCAATTATTTCTCTTAAAGGTGCATAGCCCTCTGTTGAACTGTACTGAAGTGCAGCTTGTCCTTGTTCTCTTAATACTTTTATCATAACCTTTTCAAGTTTTTCTATAGGAAATAGTTCTGGTGCAGGTAATCCACCTGCAAAAGAGATTATTTCTGGTTGCTCAGTTAATTTAAGCAACTCTCTAATTTCTGATGCTTTAACATTTGACATTCTTTTAGCATATTGTTGTTCCATTATAAACCTCCATATAATTATGTATTCTATATAAATTTTATTTATGGATTTATTTGAATATTTGAAATTATACATATATCCATATACATTATACATAAATGTCTTACTTATTTCAACAGATTTAAATAAGTAAGACATTTATTCAATGTAGTAAACAATGCTATAATTTTCCCCACAAATATAGAGCATTGTTTACTACATTGATTTAAAATAAAAGAAAAAACTTTTTCGCAATGGGGGATTTTATGAGTAATTATTTAAGTAAAGCAAAAACGTAAATTAAAGAAGCAAGATAAGGAAATAAGTTGAATTTGTAAAAACTAATGGTGATTTATTTAAGGATTTTAAAAACATGATTAAAACCTTAATATATTCCAAAATCTTAATAATTCAAGAATATTATAAAATATTATGAACATTTAAATAGTAAAAATAGTACTGCTGTGAAAAATCATTAAAACAATGGGAGAACATGAAGGAAAAATATATGACGTAGCTACCATGAGTACCATGAGAAAACTTATCATCTTTACATGTGTGCTGTATAAGTACAACAATTTCATACTTTGGAGAAGAAAGATTAAATAATATACAAAGAAGAGTAAGAGATCCTGAGACTAGAAATAACTATATCATTGATAATATGAGTTACTTCTTTTATTTGTTGTAAAATAGCAATTTATGCTATAATATTATTAAAATTTATTGTAAAAGTGAGGATTAAAATCATGAAAAATAACATTAAAAAAACTAATAAAAATGTAGATCCAAAAACCTTCTTTATTCACACCTACGGATGTCAAATGAATGCTGAGGATTCAGAGAAACTTTCAGGTATGCTTAAACTTAAAGATTACACAAGAGTTTATGATGAAACAATTTCTGATATTATAGTATTTAATACATGTTGTGTAAGAGAAAATGCAGAACAAAAAGTATTTGGGCACATTGGAGCTCTTAAAAAGCTTAAAAGTGAAAAGCCTGAACTAGTAATAGCAATATGTGGATGTATGATGCAGCAGGAGGGAATGAAAGAAGAAATAATTAAACGTTTTCCTTATGTAGATATAATTATAGGTACACATAACTCTTATAAATTCCCAGAATATCTAAATAGAGCTTTAGGTGGAGAAAGACCTATTTTAGAAATATGGGATAAAGAGCAGGATATTGTTGAAGACTTACCAATAGATAGAGTAAGTGAGTTTAAAGCCTATGTAACTATAATGTATGGTTGTAATAATTTTTGCACCTACTGTATAGTTCCACATGTTAGAGGTCGTGAAAGAAGTAGAAAGCCTGAGGATATAGAAAATGAAATTAAAGAATTAGTTTCTAAAGGCTATACAGAAATTACTCTTTTAGGTCAAAATGTTAATTCTTATGGGTTAGGTCTAGA
This sequence comes from Clostridium sp., assembly GCA_036657335.1. Classification (GTDB taxonomy): domain Bacteria; phylum Bacillota; class Clostridia; order Clostridiales; family Clostridiaceae; genus Clostridium_D. The sequence continues at coordinate 122,705 of JAVXGR010000001.1, forward strand.
ACCAGAACTTAATTTTTCTAATTTATTAAGAAGGATTAATAAAATTCCTGGAGTTGAACGAATAAGATTTATGACCTCTCATCCAAAGGATCTATCTGAGGATCTTATTTCTGCAATGGTAGAATGCGATAAGGTTTGTGAACACTTCCACTTACCCGTTCAATCTGGATCCTCTAGCATACTTAAGAAAATGAATAGACATTATGATAGAGAGCATTATTTAAATGTAGTAAAAAAATTAAGGGATGCAATACCTAATATTGCTATAACAACAGATATTATCATTGGATTTCCTGGTGAAACAAATGAAGATTTTGAAGAAACGCTTTCATTAGCTAAAGAAGTGGGCTTTGATTTAGCCTATACATTCCTTTATTCAAAGAGAAATGGTACTCCAGCAGCTAAGTTTTTAATACAAGTATCGGAAGAGGAAAAACATGAGAGATTCAATAAATTAGTTGAGGAATTAAATAATATTGCAGCCATGAAAAATATGGAGTATAAGGGTAAAGCTGTTGAAGTATTGGTTGAGGGCTTAAGTAAAAATGATCCTTCCAAGCTTACAGGTAGAACTAGAACTGGCAAATTAGTTAATTTCACTGGAAACCATAGTAACATTGGAAAACTAGTTATGGTTAAAATTACAGAGGCTAGATCCTTTTCTTTACTTGGGGAAGAGCTACAATAAGGAGGTTTGTTACAATGGAATTAACTCCTATGATGAAACAGTATTTTGAAATTAAAGAAAAATGTACTGATGCTATAGTATTTTTTAGACTGGGTGACTTTTATGAAATGTTTTTTGATGACGCTAAAATAGCTTCAAAAGAGCTAGAATTAGTCTTAACAGGAAGAGATTGTGGTCTTGATCACAAGGCTCCTATGTGTGGTATACCATTCCATGCAGCAGAGGCTTACATTGGCAGATTAGTTACAAAGGGGTATAAAGTAGCAATTTGTGAACAAGTGGAGGACCCAGCTGTATCTAAAGGTATAGTAAAGAGAGATGTCGTAAGGATAGTTACACCGGGAACATACACAAATTCTACTTTTTTAGAAGAAAGTAAAAATAATTTTATTATGTGTATATTTAAGGACACTAATAAGGAATATGGTGGATTAAGTTTTGCTGATATTTCTACTGGTGAATTTTATGCAACCTCTGGAATAATAACTTCTAATAGTATTTTAGATGAGATATCAAAATTTTCACCAAGTGAGATTCTTTATAATGAAAATATATGTAATGAGCTTATAAAAGATATAAAGGATAAATACTCTATTAGTCTTACCCCTTACACTGATGAATATTATGGCGAGGTATCTATCAACTATACAAAATCTAAGTTAAGTAATTTTACTACGGATAATTCCCATATAGAATTATTATATTCTGTATCATCTTTACTCTATTATTTGAAGTATACCCAGAAAAACTCTCTTTCTCATATTAATAGTTTTAAATACTATAACATGATAGACTATTTAATTATTGATACTAATTCAAGAAAGAATTTAGAGCTTACTGAAAACTTAAGAGATAAAAGTAAGAAGGGAACTTTAATAAGTATACTTGATAAAACAAATACAGCTATGGGTGCAAGACGTTTAAGAAAGTGGATAGAAGAGCCTTTAATAAGTAAAAATTTAATTACGCGTCGTCAAGATTCAATTGCAGATTTGGTAAGAAATATCTCTATACATGAAGATTTAAAGGAAACGCTTAAAGATATCTATGATATTGAGAGATTAGTGGGAAAAATTAGTTGTAAAAGTGTTAATGCCAAGGAATTAATATCCTTAAAAAATTCCATTGGAAAAATTCCTAAAATCAAAGAAGTAGTAGGGCAGCTTAGTTGTGACTTTTATAAAGATATAGCAGATAGCTTAGATACCTTAAAAGATGTTTATGATGCCTTAGAAAATACACTTGATGATTCTCCTGCTATATCAGTTAAAGATGGTAATATTATTAAAATGGGATATAATACAGAGGTTGATATCTTAAGGGAGGCTAAGTCTAATGGTAAGGCTTGGATAGCTTCCTTGGAGCAAGAAGAAAAAAAATCTACTGGGATTAAATCTTTGAAGGTTGGTTTCAATAAGGTATTCGGATATTATTTAGAGGTGACTAGAAGCAACTTAAGTTCTGTACCACAGGATAGGTACATAAGGAAGCAAACACTTTCTAATGGCGAAAGATATATTACCCCTGAATTAAAAGAGGTAGAAGATAAAATTTTAGGGGCAGAAGATAAACTCATGACTTTAGAGTATAAACTCTTCATAGATCTTAGGGATTCCATTGAAACTGAGATTGAACGTATGAAGAACGTTGCTCAAATTATATCAGAAATAGATTGTATCAGTTCACTTACAACTGTAGCTATTGAAAATAACTACACTAAGCCAGATATAAATGAAAATGGCTCTATTGAAATAAAGGATGGTAGACATCCTGTGGTTGAGAGGATATTAGATAATAATACCTTTGTGGAGAATGACACTTTTATCAATACTGTTGAGGATCAGATGCTCTTAATTACAGGTCCAAATATGGCAGGTAAATCAACATATATGAGGCAAGTAGCATTAATTACATTAATGTCGCAAATAGGAAGTTTTGTCCCGGCATCTTATTCCAATATTTCTATTTGTGATAGAATATTTACTAGAATAGGGGCTTCTGACGATTTAGCTTCAGGAAAAAGTACCTTCATGGTTGAAATGTGGGAAGTTTCTAATATACTTAAGAACGCTACAAATAAAAGCTTAATATTATTAGATGAAGTTGGTAGAGGAACTAGTACCTATGATGGATTAAGTATTGCCTGGGCTGTAATAGAATATATATGTTCTAACATCAATGTAAAAGCTAAAACATTGTTTGCTACTCATTATCATGAATTAATAAAGCTTGAGCACAAGATTTCTGGAGTTAAAAATTACTCTGTAGCCGTTAAAGAAGTTAATGGAGAGATTGTATTCTTAAGAAAAATCGTCTTAGGTGGTACTGATGATTCCTATGGTATAGAAGTAGCTAAACTTGCTGGTATACCTAAAATTGTAACAGATAGGGCTAAGGAAATACTTTTAAGCTTAGAATGTAATAACTCTAAACCAATTGAGATTACATATGACACTAAAAGTAATTTATTAGAAGTTACTAAGTTAAAAGAAACCATAGAGGAGCTTAAGGTAAAATTATCAGATTTGGAATCTAAAAAGTTACTAGACCCTAGGGTTATACATGAAGATAAGGCTAAGAATCACATAATGGATTCAAAGACAGCTAGTAACTCTACTATGAAAAAGAAGGGTACTGCAATACAGATAGCCTTCGAGGATATAGAATATAAAAATTTTATATCTCATGTTAAAGAGTTAGATATACTATCTATGAATCCCATGGAAGGGTTCAATAAACTTTATGAACTTGTAAATAAGGCTAAAGGCCTATAATTTAGGAGGGTGGCTTTGAAAAGGATTAAGATATTAGATATCAATACTAGCAATAAAATTGCCGCAGGTGAAGTTGTTGAAAGACCATTTTCAGTGGTTAAAGAACTTGTTGAAAATAGTATAGATGCAGGGGCTTTAAACATAACTGTTGAAATAGAAGAGGGTGGACAAAAATTAATTAAAGTTAGTGATGACGGCTACGGTATCCATCCAGAAGATATTATTGAAGCTTTTCATCCACATGCGACTAGTAAAATTAATTCAATTGAGGATATATATAGTATTTCTACCTTAGGATTTAGAGGTGAGGCTTTACCGAGTATAGCCTCAGTTTCTAAACTAAAGGTTTTAAGTAAGGTACAAGAATTTAATTATGGTATGGAATTAAAAATAGATGCTGGTATTATTGGTAGCTGTTGTGAAAAGGGCTGTAGTAATGGAACTGTAATTGAAGTTAAGGATCTATTTTTTAATGTTCCTGCAAGACGTAAATTTTTAAAGAGCACTCAAAGAGAAGCATCAATTATATCTGATATAATTACAAGATTGGCAATTTCATATCCTACCATAAGTTTTAAGTTTATTAATAATAATAAACTTTCATATTCTACTTATGGCAATGACTCCTTACCAGACGTTATAAGAACTATTTATGGTAAAGAGGTCAGCACCAATCTTATAGGATTTGAGGGTCATAATGATGTAGCCTCTGTATATGGTTACATAGGAACTGCAGAGATAAGTAGAGGAAGTAGAAATAGACAAAGTATCTTTGTTAATAAGAGATATATTAAAAACAAATTAATTACAACCGCAGTGGAAAATGCATTTAAATCTTTCCTAACTGTAAATAAGTTTCCTTTTTTTATTTTATTTGTAGATATATATGCCGAACTTATTGATGTAAATGTTCATCCCACTAAATCTGAAATAAAGTTTCAAGATGATAGGTTGTTATTTAAAGTTATTTTTGATTCTGTACATAAGGGACTTAGTGAAGATATAAAAGGTAAATTTAAGTCTAATAATAACTCTGCGGAGAAGAGTTTAGAAAGCTCTACCTGTGAAGAATATATTCAGAATTCCTATATAACACCTAATAATAATGATTTTGTAATTAAGTCTTCTCCTATATATGATGGCAATATAATAAAAGAATCTACTGACTTGAGTAGGCATACATATAGTTCTATGAGAGATACTGAAATTAATTTGCCATTAGATTTAAAAGGACATAATTCTTTAAATGATAATAAAAATTTAAATGATTTTAATATTGAAAAAAAAAGTAAAAAGTTATATAGTGAAGATACACAGTCTATAGATAAAGATATGGAATGTGAAGCGAAATTTTCAGAGCTTAAGGTCATAGGTCAATTTAATAGTACCTATATAATTGCCGAGGCATTTAAAGAGTTATATTTAATTGATCAACACGCTGCACATGAAAAAATTCTATTTGAGAAATATAGGGAAAGTTTAAAAAACAGTAAAGTTATTTCACAAATACTTATTACACCTGTTATAATAGAATTATCAGCTGAAGATTATATTTTTTACATCGAAAATTCTTCTGTTTTTGAGGAAGCAGGGTTTAATGTGGAAACTTTTGGCACTGATACCTTGAGTATTAGAGAGGTTCCTTATATTTTAGGAAAGTTGGATTGCAAAAATTTATTTATTGAGATATTAGATAATTTAAAATCACTTGGTTCTGGTAAACCAGAGGATGTTAAGTATAATAAGATAGCTAGTATATCCTGTAGGGCGGCAGTTAAAGCTCACGATAAGTTATCAGATATAGAGATGAATCATCTTTTAAATGATCTTAGATATATCCATGAGCCCTTTACTTGTCCTCATGGGAGACCTACAATAATTAAGTTTTCTTTATATGATATTGAAAAAATGTTTAAAAGAATACAATAAATACTCTTTTAGGAAGGTATGCTTATGAAAAAGGATTTAATTATATTAGCAGGCCCAACCGCTGTTGGGAAAACAAAGATATCAATTGAACTGGCAAAACGATTAAAAGGTGAAATTATATCAGCAGATTCTATGCAAATATATAAATATATGGATATTGGCTCTGCAAAGATTAAAGATATTGAAAAGGAAGGCATTCCTCACTATCTTATAGATGAAATAAACCCTAAGGATGAATTTAGTGTTTCTGAGTTTCATGATAAAGCAAGTATATATATAAATGAAATATATAACAATAATAATCAGCCTATAGTTGTAGGTGGAACAGGATTATACATAAATTCTCTTATATATAATTATAACTTTGCAGATACACATAAAGATTATGACTATAGAAACTTCTTAATAGAAGAATCGAAATTAAAGGGGAATGAATTTGTTCATTCCCTATTAAAAGATATAGATTTAATTTCTTATGAAAAGTTATTTCCAAATGATTTAAAAAGAGTTATTAGGGCCTTAGAGGTATATAAACTCACTGGTAAAACTATTCATGAAGTTAACACAGAAATAGATCTTCACGATATCCCTTATAATATTTATTATTATGTTTTAACAATGGATAGAGAGGAACTGTATAAAAGAATAAATCTTAGAGTAGATTTAATGCTTCAGTCCGGACTTATAGAAGAGGTGCAATTTTTAAAAAGTATGGCTCTAAGTAAGGATATGCAATCTATGAAAGGGATTGGTTATAAAGAAATACTTCAATATCTAGATAATGAGATTTCATTAGAAGAGGCTGAGTACCTTATAAAAAAGGGTAGTCGAAATTACGCTAAGAGACAATTAACTTGGTTTAGAAAAGATCCTAGAGTAAATTGGATTAACAAAGATAATTATGCCAATGATACTGATATAGTTGAGGCTATTATAAATAATTATAAATCTCAAAGAAAAATTCAATAATATTTTTTAAAAAACAAATAACGTACTAACTTATGGTACATGGAGGCAGAACATGAACAAATCAGCAAATAATTTACAAGACATATTTTTAAATAATGCAAGGAAAAATAAAATTTCTGTAACTATTCATTTAGTAAATGGCTTTCAAATTAAGGGCAATGTAACTGGTTTTGATAGTTTTACTGTTGTTTTAGATTCTGAAGGAAAACAAATGTTGCTTTATAAGCATGCTATTTCTTCTATAACACCACAAAGTGCAATTTTATTTATAGATAATAAATATTCAAAATAGGTAATAAAGGATAGGTTAGCCTATTCTTTATTCTTTATTCTTATAGTACTAAAATGCAAGGAGACTGAATAATGATAGATCTTACAAAAGAAATCTTACAAAAGAAATATAAAATAACTGATGAAGTTTTTAGATTATATGACATAGCAATTAAAGATGTACAACATGAATTTGACAATCTTGATAAAATAAGAGAATACAATCAATTAAAAGTTTTAAATGCATTACAAGAAGAACGAATAAGTGATATGCATTTTACAAATTCAAGTGGTTACGGCTATGGAGATGTTGGAAGAGATGCTCTAGATAAGGTATATGCCAGAGTATTTAATTGTGAGAGCGCTCTTGTTAGACCTCATTTTGTAAATGGAACTCATGCAATAGGAGCTGCATTATTTGGTAATTTAAGACCAGGAAACACAATGTTAAGTGTATGTGGCACTCCATATGATACTTTACATAATGTTATAGGTATAACTGGAAATGGAAATATTGGTTCCTTATCTGAGTATGGCGTTAAATATAAACAAATAGACTTAGATTCCAATAATAATGTTGATATTCCAAAGATTAAAGAAACATTAATTGAAGATTCATCCATAACTTTAGTACATATACAGCGTTCTACAGGATATGGTTGGAGAAAATCACTATATGTTTCTGAAATTGGAGATATAATAAAAGAGGTCAAATCAATTAATCCTAATATAATTTGTTTTGTTGATAACTGTTATGGAGAATTAATTGATGTAATTGAACCAACTGATGTAGGTGCAGACTTAATAGCTGGTTCATTAATCAAAAATATCGGTGGAGGAATAGCACCTACTGGAGGTTATGTTGCAGGCAAAGAAAAATATGTAACTCAAGCTGCATACAGATTAACAATTCCAGGTATTGGTGGTGAATGTGGTTCAACATTTGGAGTTATGAGAACAATGTATCAAGGATTGTTTTTAGCACCACATATTTCAATGGAAGCTGTTAAAGGGGCCATATTATGTGCTAGAATTATGGAACTCTGCGGTTTTGAAGTGCTTCCAAAGTATAATGAAAAAAGAAGTGATATTATCCAAGCTGTGAAATTTAATGACAAAGATAAATTAATAAACTTCTGTAAGGGTATTCAATATGGTTCACCAATAGATTCCTTCGTGGAATGTGAGCCTTGGTCTATGCCTGGTTACACAGATCAAGTTATAATGGCTGCTGGTGCATTTATTCAGGGTTCTTCAATTGAATTATCTGCTGATGCTCCAATTAGAGAACCTTATATAGCCTATATTCAAGGTGGATTAACCTTTGATCATGCTAAGATAGGTATATTAATAGCTTTATCAAATATACTTAAACATTAATTTTAAATAAGAAAAACTCCTATTTAATATAAGTAGGAGTTTTTCTTATTTAAAATTGTCTATAAACTCCAGCTAATTTACCAAGTATGATGCAATCTGCAACAATTATAGGTTTCATAGTTGAGTTTTCAGGTTGTAATCTAATGTGATCCTTTTCTTTGAAAAATCTTTTTAATGTAGCTTCATTATCAACAAGTGCAGCAACAATGTCACCATTTGAAGCAGAATTTGTTTTCTCGATTATAGCTAAATCTCCATCTAATATTGAGGCTTCTATCATACTTTCCCCTGAAACCTTCAATATAAATAACTCATTAGTATTTTTTATAAAATTTAGAGGTATTGTAAAGTACTCCTCAATATTTTCAACAGCTAAAATTGGTATACCAGCAGTTATTTTTCCAACTATAGGTATATCTATCATTTCCTTTTTTATAATAGAATCCTTTAAAAGTTCTATCGCTCTTGGTTTTGCTGCATCTCTTCTAATATATCCTATTTGCTCTAGTTTAGACAGAATTGCGTGAACAGTCGAAGTAGAGGTTATATTTAATGCTGTACCAATCTCTCTAACTGAAGGCGGATATCCCTTATCTTGTATTTGTGCTTTTATAAAGTTATATGCATCTAAATTTCTTTGTACCTTTGAACTCTCTTCTTTTTTCATTAAAATTCACCTCTCCATTATATAACTTATATAATTGTAACAGAATAACAAATTAATAGCAAACTAACGTTCTGAATAAAATTCTTGAAAGAATATAGAAATTCTGATATAATATAAAAATTATGCATTTTATAAATAATAGTTGAAGGGCGGTATTGTAGATGAAATCATGTATTATAAATAGTAGTAGGGAATGTAGCAATTGTGGAGAATGTAACATATGTGATTTAAATAGAGAAAAAATTTGTGATAATTGTGGAGTTTGTTTACAATTAGATGGTATAGATATTAAAGCTGTAAAAATAGATGAATTACATAAAAAAAATTTTGGACATAATCTATCTAAAGTAACAGAAAATAAGTTTAATGCAAAAAACATTAGGCTCTCATCACCAAATGAACACTTTAATATCACATTAGAAGAGGTTAAGGGGGGTGGAGACACCATACTTGATACTAATATAGATAAATTAGAGTCAAATGATGATATCTGGGAGTATATTGATGATGTTGAAAACCTTTCAGAAATTTTAAATGATAGTATGTTAAGTCAGACTTACACACATGAAGCTTTTCCAGGATTACTAATATACAACAATAAAAGCAGAGAATAATAAGTTCAGATCAATAAAAATATAAAATTTTATTGATCTGAACTTATTTAATACTACATATCTGATAATGGATTTGAGTGTATTGCTTCTCTAAGTGTTTCATCATCAACATGTGTATAGATTTGAGTAGTAGATACACTTTCATGACCTAATATCTTTTGGATACTTCGAATATCAACGCCTCCATGCTTATACATAAGTGTAGCCGCAGTGTGTCTAAGTTTATGAGGACTAAATTTAGAGGTATCTAAACCAGCTTCATATATATGCTTTTTAACCAATCTCTCAACAGATCTTTGAGAGATTCGCATATTTTTACCACTAATAAACAAAGCTTTTCTATGATCTAAGAGTATTGACTCTTGAATAGTTTCGCGTATTATCAAATATTTATTTAATGCTCTAATACATGCACCATTTAAATAAAGAGTCCTTTCTTTATCTCCCTTACCGATAATTGAAATAGTATCATCCCGAATCATCTCTACATCAATACTACATAATTCACTTAGTCTTAATCCACAATTTAAAAATAAGGTTATAATACATTTATCCCTATCCTTATTTTTTCCCTTAATTGAATTTAAAAGTTCAACACTTTCATCTAAATTCAAACATGATGGATTTCTTTTAGAAATTTTAGGGGATTCAAGTTCTTCAGCTACATTAACCTCAATTTCCTTAGTAATCTTATATAAATATTTAAAGTAAGACTTAATGCTTGCAATTTTTCTAGCTCGTGCATAAACGCTATTGCTTCGATGAAGTTCAGTATAGGCAATAAACGCAATGAGATCTTGTAACTTTATTGTCTTAATTAAATCTATGCCAATATCACTTATTATTATTTTGTCTAAATCCTCTATATTTTTAATATTACACCTATATGCCTTTGTAAATTTAAAAAACATTATTAAATCGTAGGTGTATGCTTTTATTGTATTGGAAGATTTTCCTTTTATAGCCATTAGATAATTATTAAATTCATTTAATGTTAAGGGAAGTTTTTCATCAAAAATACTTCTATAATCATAATTCATAATAGTATTAACTCCTAATATAATCCAATTAATCATGTGTGGATTTTATTCATTTATACTATTATACAACGAAACTTTAATAAATAAAATTATATAAGTTAAGACCTAGGGAAGGTAATTATGTATTTAGGGAAATAATCCTGTTTTTAAAATGGAAACTACAGAATATACTCCATAGGTATGGAATATATTTTATATGGAGTATATATATTAGTTAGTAGGAAATTTATAAGCTAATTTATTAAATAGAATATAATGTGTAACTAGCTACTAAAAAAACTGTGAATATGAAAACAAAAGATTTTTCTATGTGTATTTACATATAGAATCAGGTATGGGGAAGATGATATTCTAGAAAAATAACGTCGCTAAATACAAATTTAGCGACGTTATTCCTGATTTAAAGAATTTCATCTTTTTTCATCTATGTTATTAAATTTCTCACTCTAATATACTTTTTTCATCTTTCCATTTTCTATGAATAAGGAAATAGAATTATATAGAGATTCATCTTTATTCACCCTATTTTCAGGATTAAGTAGGACTTCCTCTATATTATGGCATAGATTATATCTAGAAAAATCTAAGGCTATTAAACCTTTACCAGAGGTCATTGATAAAAACTCCATAGGATAATTCATTGAATTTTGAATAGGTAACTCCCCTGTAATTTCCACTTTATCCTTAATCATTAATGGCTCTAAAAAAGTACCCTTCATTTTTAATATATCTGAAATTATTTTTCCTAAATATTCATTAGGTGCTACAATCTTAAAACTATATAGGGGCTCTAATATAGTGCAATGATTATTTTCTAAAGCTTGTTGCATAGCTCTTATAGTTGCTATTCTAAAGTCCCCACCATGTGTATGCTCTAAGTCATGTCTTCCTGATATTAGATTTATATTAATATCAACTACTTTACTACCAAGCAAAACTCCATGATTTAAAGAATCATCTATAGTTTTTTCAATAATATTTTGAAATTGTGATGGTAGGTAATCTACACTACACTTAGAGCTATATTGTATACCAGAACCACTTGTTAAAGGAGAAATTTCTAACTCAACTTCACTAAAATGCTTCTTTGGTTCATAATGACAAAAACCTCTACTAGTATTTTCAATTGTTTCTAAAAAAATTACTCTTGGAGTTTCAAATATAATTTTCATATTGAATCTACTTAAGAAAAGATCCTTTAGCACCTCCATATGCAGTATTCCTCTAAGATTAATAGTAACTTCATTTGAAGGATTTAAGTACTTTGGATTTAGTGAAGGATCTTCTATGGCTAATATATTAAGAGTCTTTATTAGCTCACTATACTGCTGTATATTCTCTAAGGTAATTCTAGAACTTAAAAAGCCAGAATTATTTTCGGTAATATTTAGCTTTCCTGGTAAACCTATTATGTCACCTATATTAGCATCTTTTAGTCCGCATACTACGCCTATATTGCCCTGTGATAAATATTCTTCACTGGTATACTTTTCCCCTAGATATCTTCTTATAGAAGATATCTTATTATATAACTCTCCCAAAAGGAAACTTTGCCTAGGTACTATACTACCTTTCAACACTTTTACATAGGCTAATTTCTCATTGTTTTTATCAAATTTAATTTTATATACCAAACTTATATTTTTAAAGTTTTCATTTGATTCTGGTATATTAAGGTTTAAAGCTGTATCCTTTAAAGCTGTATCATTTAAGGTTTTATCTAAATCAATACTATATTTTTTATACTCACATATAGAAATTTCTTTTATATACTGATTTAATATATTATTAATCATATTTATATTTTTAAAGCTATTTTTAGGACTGGGTATAAAATCTACAATGCCATTTAGTATATCTGTAATACCCTTCCCTTCAAGTGATGAACCTATAAACAAAGGAAATACCTTACATAAATTACATTGATATATAAATTCATTCTTTAGTTCCTCACAGGATATTGTATCATCACTTAAATACCTGTCTAATAAGTCCTCATTGTTTTTACTAAGTAGCTCCACTAAAGACTCTGTATTATTTTCAGTAAAGGTGTCTACATCAATTTTTAAAAAATTCTCAGTAAGATTATCCTCTATATCTTTCAAGCTGGAGTTTAAGTTTACTCCTACTCTATCTATTTTATTTAAAAATATTATAGTTGGTATATGTTGTTTTGTAAGGTTATTCCATAAAACTTCTGTTGTTCCTTGTATTCCTTCAAAGGCAGATACAATTAAAATAGCTCCATCAATTGCGTAGAAGCTTCTTTCAGTTTCAGAGTAAAAATCAATATGTCCTGGGGTATCTATAAGATTAATATTAATATTATTCCACTGAAAAGATGCTTCATCTGCAAATATAGTAACACCTCGTCTTCGTTCTAATTCATTATAATCAGTAACAGAATCTCCCTTATCAACGCTTCCTAAATTTCTGATTTTACCTGATATATATAACATTTGCTCTGTAGTAGTCGTTTTCCCTCCATCTACATGAGCAAATATGCCCACATTACGCAAATTATCCATATACTATTCCCCCCAAAATCCATGCCCACCTTAGATTGAATAAATATCTTCTCCCTAAGTCCATTATTATTATTTTAAAATTTTCCAAAGATCTTTTCAGAGTTATCCTTTCTTAAGTTCATTTTAGGCACAATAAGTATATCATATATTAGTAGCCATACTTTCATGCTTAAATCCAAAAATTTTATTGAATTTATTTTATATATCCATGATAATTTTTTATAATATTTATGTATAAAAGGCTCCTTAGATAACTTAATCCTAAGGAGCCTCGTTAATTGTATAAAATCTTTAGGAAATTGTAAAGATTTTATACTGAAATATATTATTAAAATATATTTTAATTTTACACTTTAACTAAAAATCTTCGTGAATTTAATAATTTCATATTATTATTATTTATTATAAGTTTCTTTTAGAATTTTAATAACTTCAGGATCTTCTAAGTATTCATCATAAGGCATTTTTTTATCAATTACCCCATCTGGAAGAATTTCTATTATTCTATTTGCTATTGTTTGAACAAATTGATGGTCATGAGAATTAAATAATAAATTTCCTTTGAACTCTATTAATCCATTATTAACTGCAGTGATAGACTCAAGATCTAAATGGTTAGTTGGTTGATCAAAAATTAGAATATTAGCGCTACTTAGCATAGTTTTTGATAACATACAACGAACCTTTTCTCCCCCAGATAATACAGAGGCTTTTTTTAGAGCTTCATCACCAGAAAATAACATTCTTCCTAAAAATCCTCTTAAGAAACTTTCAGATTTTTCTTCTGAATATTGTCTTAACCAATCAACTAAATTCAAATCTACTCCAGCAAAGAACTCAGAGTTATCATTTGGGAAATATGATTGTGATGTTGTAATTCCCCATTTAAAACTACCACTATCTGGTTCCATCTCCCCTGTTAATATCTTAAATAAAGCTGTAGTTGCTAGTTCATTCTTTCCTACAAAGGCAACCTTATCATCTTTAGCTAATACAAAGTTAACATTAGATAAAACATTAACCCCCTCTATTGTTTTACATAAATCTTCAACTATAAGAATATCATTACCAACTTCTCTTTCTGCCTTAAAACCAACATAAGGGTATCTTCTTGAAGAAGGTTCTATATCATCTAAAGTTATCTTGTCTAATAACTTCTTACGAGAAGTTGCTTGCTTTGCCTTAGAGGCATTAGAACTAAATCTAGCAATAAAGTCTTGAAGATCTTTAATTTTCTCTTCTTTTTTCTTATTTTGGTCCTTAGACATTTGGAATGCTAGTTGGCTAGACTCATACCAAAAATCATAGTTACCAACATATAATTTAATTTTTCCAAAGTCTACATCAGCCATATGAGTACAAACTTTATTTAAAAAGTGTCTATCATGAGATACAACTATTACAGTACCTTGAAAATCCATCAAGAAATTTTCAAGCCAATTAACAGCTTTTATATCTAAGTTATTTGTAGGCTCATCTAATAGTAAGATATCTGGTTTTCCAAATAAAGCTTGTGCAAGTAAAACTTTGATTTTTTCAGAACCAGTTAATTCCTTCATTAACTTTTCATGCATCTCAACAGGTATACCTAATCCCATTAATAATGTAGCTGCCTCTGACTCTGCTTCCCAACCATTAATTTCAGCAAACTCACATTCTAATTCTGAGGCTTTAATACCATCCTCATCTGTAAAATCAACCTTTGAATATAATTTTTCTTTTTCCTGCATTATCTCATATAATCTGGCATGACCCATAACTACAGTTTGAAGCACTTGATTTTCATCATATTCAAAGTGATCCTGCTTTAATACAGCCATTCTTAATCCTGGTGCAATAGTAACATCCCCACTATTTGAATCAATTTCACCTGATAATATCTTTAAAAATGTTGACTTACCAGCCCCATTAGCTCCAATTAGTCCATAACAATTTCCTGGTGTGAACTTTATACTTACATCTTCAAATAATTTACGTCCACCGTATCTTAAACTTATATTAGTAGTACTTATCATAACTCTTTCATCCATCCTTTACCTTAACGTTTTTAGACATACCATCTCATTATACCATAGAGCTTTTAAAAGTAGAATAGATTTTACTATGATAAATGTTGTATACTATAATCAATTGACCCCTATTTTTATGTGAGGAAGTGTTATAATGCCTAAAATAATAAAAAATCTTGAAATAACTATTTGCAATACGGCCCTAGAATTATTTTGTACATTAAACTATGATGAAGTGGATATGAAAACCATAGCTAAAAATTCTGGAATAGCTGTAGGGACTTTATACAATTATTTTTCTAATAAGCTAGAACTATATATTTTTATATTATGTAAAAGTTGGGATATAACCTTTGAAAAAATTAATCAAATAAGAGAACTTGAGAAGGATTCCTCTGAAAAAATTAGGATTCTTATAAGTGTACTATATAAAGATGTTGTTTTCAGAAATGGTATGGGCAATTACGGCTTATTTTTTAGCAAGCATACGGAAGTTAATTGTAGGCTTATAGAACTGAAACAATCTATAAGTAATAGCCTATTATGCTTTTTAAATGATACCTATGATTTAGATACTGTCACCGCTAATAAGTTTATTGAATGCATCTTTACTAACTTAATTTCGCTTATACATAATTATGAATATGATACTGATAATAATATAATTTTTTTAAGTGAATTTGCTATATCTTATTTGAAAGATAAAGAAAGGTCTGATATACTTTTATATAAACTCACCCAAACTAACTGTCCCTAGGTCAGATAGTTTGGGTGAATCAAGCTTATTTGAAGAATAATGATATTGAAGGAATCATGGTTATATAATATAAACTCATAGATACAATTGTATCATTCAGCCCAATGCTCGGTTTAAATTACATTAGCTGTTATGGTCTAGTATCTTATTCTTCGTAAAATTCTGGGTAAGAGCAATATATTTTATTTTCATAAAAAATTTCTTCATCAACAATTTCATCCATTAAGTCATTATATCTTGAATCTTCATCATAAGTAGGTAATTCAACCTTATTGTTTATGCTTCTAGAAATTACTGGTCCCTCAACTTCAGAGCCCTCATCCTCAATAAAAATTTCTTTTCTCCATTTAGCACCACTGACAGTTACCTTTGTCCTTGGAGAAGAAAAATCTCCATCAGTGTCAAATGCCTCAATTCCAATCTCAAATGAATCTCCTGGTTTCAGGTTTTTAGGTTTTGTAATTATGGAACTAGTAGCTAGTTTACCTACTGTTTTTACGTAATTACTATTTAAGAATATATTATATCCAGCTAAATCAATATCAGTATTTGCATCCCACTTTACATATATCTTATTTGAGTCCATTGTGACTCTTAAATTTTTAACTTTCCTAGGTGGCATTAATCTGTCTATACTATTGGGACCCCAGTTTAAATCAACCGGTGGAATTAAGCCATTTAAAACCCCTTGATCAGTATATTGCCAAATTCTCCATTTAACCCATCCTCCTGCATCTTTAGGATATTTATCTCCTAATAATCCATAATCAGCAATCCAAAGAGGCATATCAGATAAAATATATCCTTTAGTTCTTGATTTGAAATTATTATATAATTCTATGAACCATATACCTGTGTATAACATTATTTTTCTTCTGGTTTTTGATTCAAATCTTTTTCTAAATCTATTAATCCAATTCAAAAGTGCATCAGTATTAATAGATTTATCTTCTGGAACTTCTACATCTATAACGGGAAATAAATCTCCATAATTACCTGCTCCATACCCATCCTGTAATATCTTTATAAAATCATCACATTGTGTATCAGCAGTAAGTAAATCTGTGGAAGGAACTCCAAAGTGATATGCTCCACTTGGGAGTCCAACATCTCTTGAACCTTGGGCATAATCTAGAAATTTTTTATCCACTCTAAATTTTCCACTTCCATTTCCTGAAGATCTTAAATATACAAATTTAACTTGCTTTTTCAACTCTACAAAATCAATATTCCCTCTAAACTCATTTACGTCACAGCCAAATAGGCTATTAGGATTCTTATTCTGCATATTCTCCTCCAATATAATACTACTTAATATAAAGTATTATTATACTTGGGTTTATGTTACATTTAGAGAATAATATTGTAAGTTTCATCTTTATAAATCTTACATATGTACCCTATTGTGTATATCTGAACTTTCTCTATACATTTCTAAAGCAGTACCAATATTCTCCTCTTTAGCTTTTTTTAACTTCAATCTTTTTATTTCTCCATAACTTTTTTCAAGTGATAAATCACCTTCTCCGCATAATACCCATAAAGTCTTAAAATTAATAGGTTTTATAAGTAGTTTATCTTCCCCCATACCATCGGTAAAATATATTAAAATATAGTCACTTAACTTCTCTTTATATATATATTCAAATACAGGGGAGAATGAGGTTGAACCTTTTCTTTCAAGTTTTTTCTTTATATCTGTGATAGAATCAATTTTATATATTCTTCTTATTTCATTATCACATTCTAAAACCCTTACATCTATAGGATAACTTTTAGATATAAATAATATCTCTTTTAAAATGCAATGTATTCCTTCATCAGTCATACTAGCACTAACATCTATTGCTACCAAAATTTTAGTTACATGATTTCTAAGTCTTCCTCTTAAATCACTTCTCTCTGGCTGTCTTCTATTTCTCCTCATAATTGTTTTTTTATACCCAAAAGCCATAGTTGAAACCTGTAATCTCAGATAACTTATCCAATCAATTTCAGCCTTGTAATTAAGCATACTCAAAGCTTCATCTAAGCCCTGAGGAATTTCACCCTTATTACTTTTACAAGCTATTTTTTTTATCATAGATTTAGCATAGCCATCATTTATTTTATCATTTAGCTCAACCCATAAACTATGCATATTTTCTAAATCTGTACTAGCCTCTAAATTTCTAAGATCCTTACTTGTATCCGTCTTCTCTTTTTTAGGTCTTTTCTCTATAACCTCATTAATCTTCGCAGCATAACTTTCCAAACTCTCATTATATTCTAGTTTTAATCCATAACTTTTATTAATCCACTCTATTTTTATAGCTGTTGAAGGTAATCCACCTATGTATTGATTTACTGAAATATCCATAGCTATATTTACTGCTTCTCTACAATACTCCTTATATAAGCTCTTAATCCTTCTATGATGAGAATACATAATATGATATATTTCATGCTTTATTAAGGCTCTCATTTGTTTTAAATCGTATTCTAAAAAGATTTTCGGATTAAAATACATAGTAAATCCACTTATTGTTGCAAGTGTTGCTATGGGTTCCTTCATATGGATTCTTACTTCCCTTTTTAAATTCAACATAAATATTCCAAAGAAATTATCACTTCCCTGCATCATAGATAATGTACAGTACTCTAATAATTTACTGAAATCTCTTTGAAAACTTTCCCCTACATCCTCTTCGGCTTCAAAATTAAATGCATAACTGTACAATGTTTTTCTTAGTATATCTATTTCACTTTCTATCATAATAAAATTACTCCTAAAATTTATTAATTAAAACAGGAAAAAAATAATTCAATGAATTTATCCATGTCTAATAGCTTATTATAAATCCCATTGTTACTCATATTTTTTATCTCCCTGAATATACTAATCCTTAAATCTATAGGATATATACTTAAAAAATCACAATACCTATTTAACTCGTTGTCTCCACAGTTATTTTCTTCTAAAAACCTCAAAATATTTTTTGAAAGAACATAAAGTTTAGAGTGATTGGCCTTTCGAAGTCTTTCTTCTATATCTCTTAAGTTGCAATTTACGCTAAATAAATCCTCTGGGGTAATAATAATATGATTATAATTTTGTATAAATGCTATTAAATCTTGAGCAATATCAGCTCCTACATTACCCTTTACCACATTATAAAAAATATTTAAATCTATAAACTCTTTTTGATTTTCATATATTTTATATGAATTGGAGACTCTCTCCCAACTTCTTGGGGTTGCTCTTTCACTAAAATCATCACTAGGTCTATGAAGATATTCAGGGAAGTCATTTATAAATTCTATTATTAGCCTATCTATATGACCTTGATTTATAGCCCAGTTACTCCAAGTTTTAAGGTCACTTTCCATATAGAGCCATACAAATCTATCCTCTTGAGCAGGATCCATACTTACAACACTATAATTACTACTAGTATAGTTTTCACCATTAACAGGATTCATAGCAGCAATAACTAGTACCCTATTATCTAGAGAGTATCCATTTATTTCTCTATTTAAAATTAAATTCATTAATTCTTGCTGAACAGCATGCTCACATCTATTTATCTCGTCAATAAACAGTATTATGTTTTTGAATTTATAATCAAGTAATAAATTTTCAACTTCTATAAGCTTATTATGTGAGGCATAGACAGTTTTTTTTCTTTTATTACCATTATAATCTATATACTCCTCAACTACAGGTAGTCCACCTATTTCTCCCTCTTTTAAAAGGTTAGCATCGATAGTTACTAACTTATAGCTTAGCTTGTTACAAAATTCTCTTATTAAAGACGTTTTTCCTATTCCACTTTCACCTATTATTAGGGGCACAGATTTACTATTAATTGCAAGTTCCACACTTGCTAGGGTCTCTTTAAAATTCATTTTTTATTCCTCTCTAACACTTATTAAAATCTAGATTGATAATTTATAATCTATTAAAAGCTTTTTAGCTATTTTACTACCATATTCATATATGAACTTTATCCTATCAATATCTAATATTTCTAACTCCATAAAATCTTTCATATATATTTCATCGATAATGTGCCCAGAGAATTTTTCAATTAAAGCTTGATTAACTACGAATAAATCAATATCCCTATAAACATATTTTAATATTTTAATATTATAAATTATAAATAGTTTCATTGCTTCGTCATCATATATGTCAATATAACTTATAGCTTCCTCATTTTCCTTAATAGCAACTATTTGAGTAGCCAAACTGGGATGTGAAATAAATTTTATAGCACTCCAATGATTTTTTATAGCTATAAGTTGAATATCCTCCTCAGGCTCTTTTATAAATTCAATTGATTCATAATTTTTTTCAACTGCTTGTCTCTTCATTTCATAGGTTGGATTACTTACATACTTAATTGCAGAACCATTTTTGTTAATAGCTGTTGAAATTGTTTTATTACTAGGATTTTTTATATACTTCAAAGTATTCCAAGCCTTTGATACAGCTATTACACATAGTTCTTCATTAGGACTCTCAATATACTCTATCGCATGAGGATTTGATGCAAGTGCTTCCCTATTTAGGTTATCAGTAACTTCTTTTATATATTTAATAGCAAGTCCATTTTTCCTTATGGCTATTAATTTCATTTCTTCTGTTGGTTTATCTATGTTTTTTATATATAATGGGTTTTCTTTTATAAGTTTTATATATAGTCCTTCATTATTCATATAAATTCTCCTTGTCATATCCATAATAATATATTAATTATAACATATTGAGGTGTAGTAATTAAAGTTATTTAATAATAATTATCCTTGAACTCCTTAAATCCTATTCTGAATCATCACCTATGAAAGAATTTATAATTATTAATAATTATGAATAAAAAAAAAGATATCGCTCCCGTGAAGAATGCGATATCTCATAGTGAAAGTAGTGAATTTGTTGAAGGAAACAACAACAAATTCAAACTCATAAAACGTATTTTATTTTTTGAATATTCCAAAGGGTTTTCCTACTGGTAGGAATATTCTGCCGAAATGTTTGTTTAATACCGCTGCACCTGCTCCATAGAATGAGAGTAATGCAATGATAAGCTCTGAATACGCAGCTAAATGATGACCAAATTCTCCACCAATACCAAATGCATTCATGGCTAAACCTAAGAATAAAAAATCTATGAAAAAGAAAATTGAAAACAACACCTTGTGAGTTTCCATTGCCCCTATTGTCATAAATATAGTAAATATTAAATATCCTACAAATGCAAAGCCTAACTGCTTAGGATCTGCCATTGAAGCAAATTTTTCTCCAAATACACCTGCTTGAATTAACCAAGTAAATGCCATTGAAAACCAAAAAAATGCATAGGCTCCAAATGCTGTAGCTCCAAATGTATTATCGTGTTTAAAGTCATTTACACATGCAACTAATTGAGCAAATGCTCCTAAGAATATAGCCCAAGGAAATATAAGTGATGTCCCTGTAGTAATTCCTAGTTTTTGTGAAGATGCTACTAATGTAATAATAGCAAGTCCAAATAGCCCTAGAGCTGAAGGGTCTGCTGTAACAATCTTTATTTCTTTTGTTGAGTCCATAATTATTCCTCCTAATAGTAATCGACTACTTAACATAGCTATTGGATTATATCACTGTTTAAAAAGCCTCGTCAATAAAAATTCATATTTTTTCATATTTAATTGAAATCAGCACAATGAATAAAGATTGATTATTAAGATATAAACTTAATAATCAATCCTTAAAAGAAGTCATCCTGATCTACTATAGAACTGGTAAAAGTTAAGTCATTGCACTGTTTAAACCTAATTACAATATATATATTAATTAGCTTTAAGCTTCTATGATTCTACTACTGTAAAAAAAGTAATAACTCTTTATTACTTTTACTATCCTTGGTTGCTTGTTTAATCTTTTTAATAAGTTTATTGATATCTTTTCTATCAATTGGAGAATCTAATACCATCAATAGCCTCATAATAAATAATTCTATAAATAATTCCTTAGTTTCTATCCAATTGTTATAATCAGTAGTTATCCTACAAATCAAAGTTATATATCCTTCTAATGACTCATTAATTTCATCAATGTATTTTTCATGTATAAAATTAATACTTCCACATATTTTATAGGCCTTAGCAATGCACACCATTAGTTCACCTTTAATTTCTTCTGCTTCTTCTATTTCAAAACTTTTATATAGTTCTACAAAACTATGTTTACCATAGAACTCCTTATATATATAATTAATAAAGCTCTCAAAATCCTCCGCATTATTACCTAATTCTATTTGAAATAATATTTTAAATAATAGATTCCATTGAAAATCTTTATTTACTATAGCTAGAATTTCTTCTGAAACTATTTTGCAAAACTCTCCATGAACACATATGTCTCTTTCAAATTTTATTTCACTATTAAAGTTTATATCATCTCTACTTACTTGATTAACCCTATCAAACATCTTAATTAAAGTTTTGTTATAACTATCTAAGTCATAAGCATGATTTGTTCTAAAAATATAATTTACTATTGTATCGCAGGTTTTTTTAAAATCCACAATAAACCCTATGCTTTTCGTCATCTTTGTTGAAAATATATCGTAAATAATTTTAGATAGCAATACCTCTAAATGATTTTTTCTTACTAAGGGGTCTATAGCATTATCAGAACTATATTGATTGTATATAAGTAAAAGTTGATTATCTATCATTGAGAGATTTTTTTTTATTGATTTCATTATTTCCTTAACAAAATTATCCGATAATATATAATTGTTATTCTTATATATTATTTTATGCTCTATTTCACCCCAGAACACATTTACCAAGGACTTAATTTGAAGTTCAAAATTATAACTTAGTCCATCTCTCTTGTATAAACCGTCCACTCTATAAATTTCAAACCCATTTTTTTGTTTTTCAGGCTGAATACTGTCTAGTTCTAAGTATATTCTCTGATTTTTGGGGTTATAGTAGTATCCATTCCCATCATTTTTAGAAGAAAAGTACTCTTTTAAATTTATATATATGTCTTTTTCATCTTCAATAAATCTACATTCTATTCTTATTCCAATTAAATCATGAAGATTGTTTATTAGTTCTTCTGCATTTGTATAAGTTTTATAATAACTATTTCTCAAAATTTTTTCTTTTAAACTAGAGGTTCCCTTTACTCTAGAATGTACATGTAGATCACCCTCATTTATAGGACTTAATACTTCATCTAAATATTCCTCTATCTCTTCAGCAATATCCTTTAACCCACTTCTTAAGTTATGAAGAGAATTAGTTACATCCTCAATAAAGTCAAACATTTTAAGTTCCATTAAATCTTCCTCCAAGTTTTCCTCATTTAAATTATAGTTAGTAGCATGATTTCTTATTGCATCATCCTACAATATTAACTCTAAACTAAAAAAAACATTTTTACAACTTAAAACTTTATAAAAACTAGCTTTAGAGGAAGCCTATAAAACCCTACTATAAATAAATTTAGTAGGGTCTTGTATTTATTTTATATAAGATTTTTTTAGCTCTATTATACTATACACTTTTCTTTTTCTCATACCTACTAAACATTAATAAGGCTATTGCTGAAAAAATCAGTGGCCCTGCTACACTCCAAAGCGTAGTAGCAATATCTCCATGAATTGCGGGTTCTATAATTGAAAATATATTTGCGAATCCCACTGTAGCTGTAACTATTATGGAAACAATCAAAATGAATGTTCTCCCTCTGAAAATCTCAAATGGTTTTTGGATTTCCTCCTTTCGCTTAAATGAAATAAATGCAATGGCTAAGAACATATATGGTATTGTCATGGCTACATTTGTCATAGCTACTAATATATCAAAGAATTTAGATACTGATTGCCCTCCAAATGATACTAATAAAATAATAATTATAACTACCATTGCTTGAATTATCATGGCATTAATTGGTATTCCATTATTCATTTTAACAAATTTCTCTGGAAACAGTCCCTTTGGAGAACCTTGTATCAACTGTTTTAACGGTGCATATGTCATAGTAAAAAAAGCACCAGTTAAAGCTAGTAACATTGATAATCCAACAAATCTAGCTATCCAATTTCCAATTTGTATCGAGGTTGACTGTGTAGCTCCAAAGGCATTTCCTAATTGATATCCTAAATTATTCATAACTACATAGCCAACATTAGCCTTATGTACAGTCTCTGGTGAAAGTATTGTACTCCAATTAGTAAATATACCTATACAGAATATACCTACAGAATAACCTACTGCTATTATTATTGCAGCAACGGTAATTCCCTTTGGAAAGTTTTTTTCAGGCTTTTCAGTTTGATCCACAAGTCCACCTACTACTTCAATACCTCCATAAGCAAATATTGCGTATACCAAAAATGAAAACATTGCAATACTAGATCCATATGATGGATTTGGCGATTTTATAAAGGAAGACACATTGACTATTGGTTCTGCAAGCTGGCCCTTATTGCCAATAAGTACAGCTAATGCTCCCAATATTAGTAGGATATTAAGTAATGCCACTGCTGTTCCGCCTATTGAGGTTATTTTCTTTATTTTATCTAATCCTTTAGTGCTTACAAAACAAACGAAAATAATCCATAGCATACCTAAAATGCCTAGGGTTTGAGTAGAAGACAATCCGAATATCTTCCAATTAGCTGTGGTGTCGCTTCCAAATATTGCATTTGAAATTGGAATCCATAATCCCGAAGAAGTATTTACCATCCATATAACAGCTGAAGAATACCACATGAAGGTACCTACAAATGCATATCTTGACCCTACAGACTTCTCCATCCAAGAATAAATACCACCCTTTTCATGTCTAAATGCAGCTCCATATTCCGCCATCATAAATGCAAAGGGTATGAAAAATATTATTGCTGAAATTATATAAAATGGAATTGCTCCATACCCCATTAAGTAAAAAGATCTTGGCATATTATTAAACCCATACACAGATGTAAAAATCATCAATATTAATGCAGTTAAAGACAATTTTTTTACGTTATTATTTTTATCTGATGACATATTTCTCCTCCTTGTTTTCTCACCTTATCCTTTGTTTGAAATAATTTACCTAAGGTTATCAGCTATAAGTCATTGCTACACATATATCTTCCTTATGCTATTTTATTTTGCCCTTAAAATAAAAAATTATTAGTATAGATAAAATACTTTTTTCTAACTTCTTGCCCCTATATAAAAAATAGATTTGATTTTTTCAACCGGTTGAGAGTCATCTTTTTTACTAGGCTATATATACCTATGTTTTTCAATAATTCCCACATAAGATATTTCAAATTTTTCATCACATATTTCAAGTAAATCCCCTCCACGAATAGGAAAATTTAATCCTACATCCAAGGTTAGTCCATTTACTCTAGTTCCGTTTTTGCTTCCCAAATCACAAATAACATATCCTCCATATGAATATTCAATGCGTGCATGCTTTCTACTAACATATACATTATCCATAAAATATGAAGGGCAAATATCTCCTGTTCTTCCAATGATTCCACCTGAGGCAGGTATTTCTATTCTATTATTATCTTTTAAATTTACTAAAAATAGCTTTTGCATTCCATTGATATTCATTTTATTTCCTCCTACCTATAACCACTACCAATACATATTATATTATACTTACACTATAAAAGAATAACATTATAATTAAGATATTCTTAAATTTATATTGTCATTTGTCATAATATCCTTATATTATGACTTTTATAATTACTCAAAGGGGTAATTCTTAATATATTTTGCAATTAATATAAACTAATGCTATAATTGAATCAAACTTAACAATATATAACTACTAGGGGTGCAATAGCTGAGATATACCCTTATAACTTGTTCTAGTTAAAGCTAGCGAAAGGAAGTAGTGGCAACCTTAATATTTCAATTAGTGCTTTTAAGCACATTTAAATTAATAATTAAGATTTTTAACCACTTTCATAAAGAAGGTGGTTCTTTTATTTCTCTTAAAAGGTATTGGAATAGACTTTGTATTAAGTGCTAGTTGTTTCTAAAAAAGGAGGGTGACAACAGTTAAAGAATATCTATAAATATCTATAAAAATGTATTGACTTTTTATAGATATGGTTATATAATCTTATTGAGGTGATAAGTTATGAAGTATTACTCAATAGGAGAGTTTGCAGAAAAGATAGGCAAAACAGTTCAAACACTTAGAAATTGGGATAAAAATGGTTCGTTAAAACCAAGTTATGTTACTGACGGTGGAACACGAAACTATTCGCAAGAGCAACTTAATCATTTTTTAGGAATCAAAGGCATTGAAACT
>JAVXGR010000002.1:0-74453 GCA_036657335.1 Clostridium sp.
ACCATCTTTGCTATTGGTGCTATATTTTCTGGATCTGGTGTTGGATCTGGGTCCGGTGTTGGATCTGGATCCGGTGTTATTTCTCCACCTGCTTTTTCAAGATTAATAGTATAATCTATATTACCTGAATTCCATGTGTAAACACTCAGATGGTATCTTCCTGGTTTAGCCATGAAGCTTCCTTTATTTCCTTCACTTGGATAAGCAACATATTCATCTGAACCTTCAGCTGACACTGTCCAAGTAAATTGATTATCTGAACTTGAATCTATTGATATACTACATTCTCCTTGTTCTGTTACATCAAAGTAGTAGTAATCATTTGAATCTCCATTACTAAATCCGCCTGATACTTTAGTTCTAGATGCTATAGGACCATTAGCTGATTCACGAATATCGTTTGGTTCTGATTCAGTAGTTATTCCACCACCTACAACTGTTCCCCCACCTTTACCAATAGTAATTTTATGAGTTTTATAAGCTGTAGCACCTTCATTATCTTTTACAGTTAATTTTACTGTATAAGTGCCATCTTTATTATATATATGCTTCGGATTAGCCTGAGTACTAGCAGTACTTCCATCGCCAAAATCCCAAGAATAACTAGCTATTCTTCCATCACTATCATAAGAGCCATCAGAAGAGAAACTTATATTGCTTCCTACTTTTCCTGAACTTTCAGCTACAATTGCTGCTGTAGGCTTTTGGTTTCCTTCAACATCTCCTGATCCTGATCCTCCACCTAATTTTCCTCCAAAGACTAAGTCAAATACAAAATCTCCATTTGAATTTACTCTATGGTTAACAAAATAAGCAGTAACTGTATTATAGCCTGACCATTGTTTTTGATCTAATTCTGATATAAATCCATTTATTATTTTATTCATTTTCTTTCTATCTTCTAACTTACCTGCACTTTTGCCACCAACATACTCTCCTTTAACTGTGAATGTATCAAAGAATTGAGATGTTGATTTACTAACACTAGCATTACTAATCTTAGAAACAGAAGCTACATCTGTTTTAATTGAATTTAAATCCTTATCCTGTACAGCATTTAAATATACATCAGATACTAATGGAGTATCATATTTTGCATAATTATCCACTAGTTCTTGCATGTATTTTTGATACTCATTATTTAATGCAGTATCTGAACTTATTTTTTCTATAAATGCATTATATCCCTTAAGATCATCAGCTTGTATTATTGTTGTTAACTTATCTAATAGATCCATTCTATTGTTAATAAAATAAGCTTCCAAAGCCCATGAAAATGTATAAAAATCCCATCCATCATTGTAAGTAGAATGTACTGTTTTTCGTATATCATATCTATCTTGTTTATCGAATCTTAATAAATTAGATGCCATAGATTGTCTGATTTTAACTTGTTCTCTTGTTGATCCAGCAAATAATTCTGCTCCACCTTCTTCAAACCAGTTCAATTTTCCATCAGCATATAATGATCCTGTTCCCCATAAGCCTGGAACTATATATCTTCCTTGTAAATAGTGTGTAAGCTCATGTCTAAATAATTCTTCTAATGTATATATACTTTGTGCTGGTGTTCTTTCATAAGTATAGAATGCACCGTCTCCTTCTATATACATACCACCATTATCAGTACTTAAACCAAATAATTGTGAGTTCATCTTGTATTCATTAGGATCATTGTAGATGTATACACTTAAAATATCGTCTTTATTTCCTTGTTCTAGTGGTTGATCTATTCCTATATTTCTAAATACTTGCCCTTTTACTTCTCTTAATGCCCAGTAAAGTCTTTGAACCTTTTCTTCAGTAACCTTATCACCAGCGTGAATCACTATTGAATCATCATCAAATTTATAGGTCTTCCCTATATATTTAGCAACTCCATCTGCTTGAATCGCTTTCATATCAACAGGTTTGCCATTTACATCCTTTGAATCATAATTCCATTCAAGTACACTTATAGCTTGGAAGTATTGTTCCCCTAAATATTCATAGGCAGTTAAACAATCTGTTGCAGCTTTATGAGCCTTTTTACTTCCATTTTCTACGTTACCTAAGGCACCTAATACATATATACCATTATTGAAAACCCATGCATTATCCTCATTTATCCCCTTAGTTGTTCCAAGTAATGCAAGTCTAATAGCTTGATCAATAAAGCCATCTATTTTTCCATACCAACTACTATTTTTATAATTTGAATCACTGTATTTAAATGAACTTATAGTATATTCAGCGCCTCCAACAATTTGAAACAGTGCTGTTCCCTTTGTACGCTCTGTTACATATCTATCAAAGTTATCTATATAATCTCTTAAAATCTTAGTAGTATTATTAACAACATCTGCATCACTTGCACTATTCCATACTAATGCTCCTGTAGCACGAACCACTTCATCACAAGTAGCTGTACCTAATTTATAGTTTGCATTTTTTTGAATAGATTTTATAGCTGGTAGAACCTTAGCCCTTTCCTCTTGGGTAGCTAAATAAGATAATCCACTATTTGAAAACCCTAAATAATATCCTGCTCTTAAAACCTCTACCAACATTGGAATTCCTTTATCATCTGAAGATGTAAATGTTTTTCCTCTTTGATTTATTGCATCTATAAGAGCTTTAATACGAGCTTTATCTTCATAGAATCTTTGATTTCCACTATTATATTTAAATAGGTCCGTTGCATTATTCCATTCTGACATATTGCAAACTGCATTTATCATATCACTATATGACATACTAGCTAATTGATCCATAGTATATTTTGTTGTCACTGAACCTTTACTTCCATATGGTGCTATTGATGCATTGTTTGATGTTTGTGATTCTAATTGTGGTGGTTGTTGCATTGATAAAGTCTTACTCTTAGAATCTACATCCCCCACATGCTCAAACTTTTCACCTTTTATCAATTTTTCTTCTAAAGCACCTTGTGGTTCTTTCATAACAACTTCTTGCTTTTCAAACTTTATTGTATTAGCTAAAGTTAAGCTATTTGCACACACAGATGCTAGCATTAAAGTACACATTGAGCAAAGAACCTTCTTAGAAAACGGTGTTTTTCTTAAGGATTTTTCTGAAATTCCTTTTACATTTTTCATTGTTTTCCCCCTTAAAGTAAAGATATTCCTTTAATAAAATCAGCATTATATAAATTCTTATGTTATTTATCATATCCTTAGTTAAGTACTTTTTCTTCAAAAGTTGTAGAAATCATACCACCCCTTTAACTTTTGCTTTGCTCTAGTTTTTTTATCTATCTTTATTTAAATATTAAAGATGATCTAGTTAATTAAACAGTTACTTATTTCTAACTATATGTGTTTTAATTACGCTCTACACCTAAATTATCTCCTACTATAGAATCTATGCTGTCTATAGATGAAGCTTCTTTATTTAAAACCTATATAATTGAAGTTTAAATTTTATATTCTACTCTTCAACTTATGTTACTATTAAGATTCAATCACTGATTGTATCCCCTGTATATTCTTAACTGTAAAAAATTCTCCTTTATTATTTTATTATTTTATCACAGCTTTTTACACATGTATACTATTATTTTATTTTTTTCATAATAAACTTTTTTATTTCATTTTTCCCATTTTGTTGTATTTTCTTCCTTATTTTTCATGTTAATTTTTAGCTTTTTTATGAATTTTTTATTGCCATTCTTAATATATTAATAAATTATAATATTTTCAACATAATATACTCCCAAGTGCTATTGAATAAATTTTAGACTTTTCTGAGTCAGCTCTTGATACTAACACAATAGGACACTCTGCGCCTAAAATAATTCCTGCATTTTCTGCTTCTGAAAAATAGCTTAAGGACTTTCCTAAACTATTTCCTACCACTATATTGGGAACCAATAAAATATCTGAATCTCCTGCAACATTACTTTCAAGTTTTTTATGTTTTGCCGCTGTTAGATTTATAGCAGTATCTAAGGCTAAGGGTCCATCTATTATGCAATCCTTAATTTGATTTCTTTTATTCATAATAGTTAAATATGCTCCATCTAGAGTATCAACCATATTTTTATTCACCAGTTCCACCGCTGCAATTACCGCTACCTTAGGATTCTTAATACCTAACTTATTAGTCAAACTCACAGCATTATTTATAATTTCCACCTTTTCCTCTAAAGTTGGACTTAATATCATTCCTCCATCAGTCAAAAATAAAAGTTTATCATATGTTTTTAAGCTATATATCATTACATGAGATAAAAGCTTTTCCTTTCTAAGACCATATTCCTTATTTACTACCTCTTTTAAAATATCTGAAGTACTTAACATACCCTTCATTATATAATCTGCTTTACCTTCATTAACTAATTGCACTGCCATTTTAGCACACATCTTATTATCACACTGATCAATAATATTAATATTCTGAAGCTTAATTCCTTGATCGTTGCATATATTCATTATCTTTTCACTATCTCCAATAAGAACAGCATTTATTATCCCAAGGTTAACTGACTCCGATATAGCCTTAATTACTATATCATCATGTGCCGCAGCAACTACCAATGTTTTTTTTATTTCACCTTTTTGAGCCTGTATTAAAATATCATTTAAATTTTTCACTTATACCCCACCTTTAGAATATTTAAATATATATACCTATAATATTTTCCAACTTATTAGAAAAGAAAAACCCTTTATTATTCACATACATTTAGTGAAACAAAAGGATTTTTGCATTTTAATTTATTTACAGTTTGTTTTATATATTATTCTATCATCTATATCCTTTATAGATTTACATCCTGTTAAAACCATGGCTGATTTTAAATCACTCTTAATAGTCTCTATGTATGCTTTTACACCTTCACTACCATTTCCAAAGGACGCACTAACAAATGGTCTACCTATTAAAACCCCATCAGCTCCTAATGCTAACATCTTTAATACATCTACTCCAGTTCTCACTCCACCATCAGCTAAAATAGTGATCTTACCCTTTACAGCCTTTGCAATTTCAGGTAATACCTCTGCAACACCTGGAGTGTGATCTAATACTCTACCTCCATGATTTGATACAACAATAGCACTTACCCCTGCTTTTACAGCTAACTTAGCTTCATCTGCAGTCATTATTCCTTTTAGAATAAATGGTAACTTCGTACTATCTACTATTTGTTTTATATCTTCTAAGTTCTTTGGCATAACTGGCCTACCGTGTAGTGCTAAGGTTAATAATCCACAGGCATCAATATCCATACCTACTGCAAATGCACCAGCTGCCTCAGCCATTTTTATCTTTTTAATAACATTAGCATTTTCCCATGGTTTTATAAATACAATTCCTCTTCCATCATTTTTCTTAAGCTGCTCTAAGTTAGTTGTTAAGAAAGAATCTACCACTGTATCTCCAACCATTGGATATATTCCACTTTTTAAACATCCATCTATAACCCATGAAATATACTCTTCCTCAGTAAACTTTCCGCCCATATTTAATGTTGTCCCTGATACAGGTGCTGCAAAAACAGGAATACTCATGTTTTTACCAAATAGCTTAATTCCCATATCTGGGTTACTTGCATCATGAATTGTTCTCATATTTAATTTAACTTTGGATAAAGATTCATAATTGATTGTAAATGCCTTTCCTGTTCCCTTTCCTCCCATACCTGGAACTTCACCAGAACAAGCTACCCCATTACAAATAGGACATACCCTGCAACTGCCATTAAGATTTACCTTAGCTGATTTTAATACTTCACCATAATTCATAATTTTTCCTCCTACATACTGTTATCATATATATAATAGTACACATCTTTTTAACCTAAGATTCTAAAATACTTAGGCTACTTACATATATGTAAATAAATTATTTCTTTAAATTCTCTACTAATTATTATAAAACAAAATTTCCAATATTGCTTGAACTTTCTCTATATTTACATGAAATTTAGATTACAAATACATCAAATCATAAATCACCATATAATTACCTATAATAAAAATGAAAGACTCCATTTACATATGATGAAGTCTTTCATTTAAAAACTTATTCTATCGAAGTAATACCTTCAACTATACTATCTGTAAAAACCTCTTTACATGCATTCAAACTACTTATTATAGTAACAAAAATAGCTATAATTGCAATTATAATAAAGGTAATTCCAGAGGTTATTATGCTGTATGATACGAAAACCTTATAGCTCATAACTACACCCAGTATAATTCCTATTATTATTGAAGGCACTATATAATATATCCCTTCCCATAAAATCATTTTCCTAACTTCATCTTTACTCATACCAATAACCCTTAGTACAGATATTTCTTTTTTCCTTAAAACTACATTCATAGTCATTATATTAAATAAATTTGAAATACTAGCTATAGCTATTACCCCTATAAATCCATAATAGGTAATATAATATCTTGATTTTTTCTCCATATTAAACTTTAGTACTTCTTTATAGTCTGAAAGCTTTATTCTATTGTTTTTTCCATAGTATTCATTTAAATTATATTTTACATCTTCATAGCTACTTTCATTATCCATATATAGGTCAATATTATTATACTCAGAAGACTTGAAATTATTGTTAAATAATCCTTCAGTCATTATAAATCCAACCCCTGATACTAATTTATCTCCACAGTTTTTACCCTCTATAATTGCAGAAATTTTAAATTCTTTTTCTTCATCCGCAAAGTTTAATAATCTTACTGTATCTCCTACTTTATAAGTATAATAATCATATCCAACTATATCCTCTACCAAAATAACATTATTTCCATCCTTCATCTCCTCTAAATTTATATCTCCTTTTTTTAACTTGTCATCTAATAACTTCATTTCATCATCTTCATAACTGTATATTGATGCTTGCATAAGATATATTCCTTGATTTAACTTATTTTTAGTAAAATCAAAAAAATTATTTTCCTCATCCTTTACATAACTCATGCCATTATCTGTTATAACATCTTTAGGTATATTTAAATAATATGATTTTTCTTTTTTAAAAGCTTTAACATCTCTAATCCCACTTAACTCTTCTAGTGATTTAACACTTTCATCATTTAAATTGTACCCTCTATTTTCTATGGAAAAATCCCAATGATTTCTATCTAATTCAGCTCCAATAAATCCATTTCTACAAATAAAATCAATTGTTATGAACATAGTTATAGTAAGACTTAAGGCTATCACTGTGGATATATATTTCTTTTTATTTCTCTTTATATTATTATCTGCCATAGATTTCTCGAAATATCTTTCAAATTCTAATGAACTCTCCGAACTCCTATTACCCTTAATAACTTTGTTCTCATAATTCATTGCTTCTATAATTGATAACTTCGAAGATTTTTTAGCCGATGAATATGCTCCAATAATAATTGAACATAATCCTACTAAATAGCAACTTACTATATTATTTATAGATACTGAAAATAAACTAAATCTAAAATCACCTTTAAAAATAATCTTCATAATCAACTGAACTAAAAAATTACTTAAAACTATGCCCAATGTAATACTTATTATTCCCAGTGTTAGTCCTTCACCTAATAATAATAACTTTATCTTCCTCGACGTTGCTCCTAATGACTTTAACATTCCTATCTCTTTTACTCTTAGCAAAATACTACTATTAAAAACATTATAAATTAAAACTATAAATACCACTGAGACAATGAAAATTGATACATTTTCAACTAATTTTAAGTATTTAATAGTGCCCTCAAATTCATATTTATTATTATTACGTTTTACTCTTAAGTCATCCCTACCTTTATAACTTGACTCTAAGTCTTGTGCACCATTTATAATATTTACATTTGGTTTAAATGAGTAATATCTTCTATAAGCTTTAAATTGACTTATACCAATACTTTCTGCATAATTCTTACTTACATATCCATAGGCAGTATCCATACTTTCAGTTCTTTCAACAACTTTATTTTTAAATATACCTACAATCTTATACTTGTCTTTAATGCTATGCTCTACATCTTTAGTAGTCTTCATATTAATATCTAGTTCAATGTAATCTCCAATATTTACTTCTCCTTCAATATAAGGAACAATCCAATCCTCTAAAGCAATTTCATTATCTGCCTTAGGAAACCCTCCCTCAATAATTGTGGAATTCATAAACTTTAAAACTTCCTCATCACAACTTTCTACTTGTAATTTATACTCTTCTCCATTTACTCCTTTATCCTCTAATGTTAAATCCCCAAGTATTATTTTTTCTGCACTATCAGAAACTATACTATCCTCTGCCATTGAATATAATGTTTCTCTGCCTATATCACCTTTTCCCGATGCATATACATCCCAGTATCCACCTGAAATATTTTTTACATCCTCATGAATCTTTTCTATTAAAAATTCATTACTTATACCCACCGTTATTACAAATAATGAAAATAACATCAATGTTGTAGCTAAAAATAAGTTTCTCTTTTTATTCTTCATTAAGTAACGTGGTATTAGACTATAAAAACTCCTCATTACTCCATAACCCTCTCTTTTATATTTTCTATCTTTAAATTATTTTTAACTTCTACATTGTTATCTATATTTTTTTCCTTAATAGCTTCTTGAATAACTTCTTCTTCAAAGGCTACACCATCTTTTAATGTTATTATTCTATCTGCCGTTTTTGCTATGGCTGGATCATGAGTTATCATGACTAAGGTTTGATTATATTTCTTTATGGATTTTGATAAAAGTTCTAATACTTCCTCTGTATTCTTGCTATCTAAATTTCCTGTAGGTTCATCTGCAAATATTACCTTTGGCTTTGACATTAATGCTCTTGCTATTGCAACTCTTTGCTGCTGTCCACCTGAAATTTCACTTGGTAAATGTTTTTTTCTATCCTCTAATCCTAATACACTTATAATGTCATCAAAATATTCCTTATCTACCTTTTTCTTGTCCATTATTAGTGGTAATTTTATATTTTCCTCAACTGTTAAAATGGGAATTAGATTGAAAAACTGAAATATGAATCCTATATTTCTTCTTCTGAAGTGTGCTAATTCTTTTTCACCCATGGCATATATATCTTTTCCATCGATGTAAACCTTTCCTGATGAAGGTGTATCAAGACCCGCCATTAAATGTAGTAGCGTACTTTTTCCAGATCCACTAGAACCTATAATTGCTACAAACTCTCCTTGTTCTATAGATAAATCTGTTGGTCTTAAAGCCTGAACCTTAGTCTCTTTAAGAACTCCATAGGTCTTTTGAAGATTTGATGTTTCTAATAAACTCATAATAATTTCCCCCTCCTATTCTAAAATCAACTCTGTTACTGCTATATTCTTGAACTGCTTTATTGATATATTCTTGAACTGCTTTATTGATATATCTAATATGATATATCATAATACATATAAGTTAATATCTGTATTAATACTTTTACAAATATTAACTCTATTTGTAGCTATAATACATCTTTTATACATATATGTAAATCGTACTATTTACTTCAAATACTTCAAATACATCATAAATATCCATGTTTCTCTCTAGTTTCCTCTAACTCTCAGCGATGAAAAATAAATTATTTTAACTAAAGATTTTTTTCTGAAAAATTATTTTTTCCTCAATTTATTCTTGTTTTTAAATTTTATCCATAGGTTTATGGCATACTTGACCTTTTTAAAATTGACGATTAGTTTTTACAAATTCAACTATTCCCTTATATTGCTCCCTTAATTTACGTTTTTTTGATTTAAGCAACATTAAAGCTACTAAAGTTCAGTCCTTCTAAACTCATTGCCCTTTAAAATTGCACCCATTCTATGCGGACAATAACAAAAGCTTCTACGACATTGTCGTAGAAGCTTTTAGTACTAAACAGTTTGATAAAGTTATCAGGAGAGCTTGATCTCCTTAACACTCGCTTATTTTCTCGATTATTCATACATTATATAATACAATTTCCTTAAAAGCAATTTAATTTTATTTATAAAATTAATATCTTTTAGCTACTTCAACATAATTATCTGCGAATTTCCTTATACTTTCTATTTCTTCCTTTGTTAACACTCTTATAACCTTAGCTGCTGAACCTACATACACCGTTGAGTTATTACGATTAATATATTTACTGCTCATATTTAATAATGTCTATTAACAGTAAAATATATACGGTTAATAACTACTTTTATTTAATAACCTCTATTTTTCACAGTTTTTTTCTCATTTAGTCCCATTTCCTAGCAACTTTAAATTTTCTCTTGTAATGATATTTTTCTTAATATATAATACTAAATGTAGTATACGAAAGTTATACCAAAACTACATATTGTGTATGACCCTGTTGTAGCTACATATTCTTATTTAAAATTCTTATTGATTTTACACCTAAATACTTGATTATTCTTGATTTAGGCATGTTATTTTATAAATTCTATTAAAGAATTAAATCAATATTCTTTAATTAAAATACAGTAATATTGGAGGTGAAGCTCCTAATAATTCTATCCTTAGAATTATTAGGGCATATTAATGAAAAAACTTGACAGCATATTTAAAAGAGTTTTTACTAAAGAACTAGAAAATACAGAGGATTTAACTGTTTTTGATTTATTTAAATGGAAAAAGGTTGACGTACTTTTAAAAGATCACAAAAGCGGAAATATACTAGTGGATATGAAGAATTTAGAGTTTCCTATTGAATACTCTCAAAACGCCTGTGATATAATAGCTTCTAAATATTTTAGAAAAGCTGGTGTGAACAATGAATCTGGCTGCGAAAACAGTCTTAGAATGATAGCTAATAGATTAGTTAACTTTTGGTCAGAAGCCTTGATAGATGAAGGTATTATTGAAACTCCTGAAGAAAAAACTATTTTTTATGATGAAATGGTTTATGCTTTTTTAAAACAAATGTATGCTCCCAATTCACCTCAATGGTTTAATACAGGGCTTAAGCTATCATATGGTATATCTGGTAATCCAAATAATAATTATTATTATGATTGCAAAGAAAATACCGTTAAAAAATGTGATGACTTTTACTCAAGAACTCAAGCCTCTGCATGTTTTATACTTTCTATAGAGGATAAACTTTTAGGTGATCACTCTATATCGGAACAATTTGTAACTGAAACAAAGTTATTTAAAGGTGGTTCTGGTACAGGTACGAATTTCTCTAATATTAGAGCTATTGGTGAAAGATTATCTGGTGGTGGTTTTTCTTCAGGATTAATGAGCTTTTTAAAGTCCTTTGATAGAAATGCTGGTGCTATTAAATCTGGTGGTACAACTAGACGTGCTGCTAAGATGGTTATTCTTGATGTAGATCATCCTGAAATCATGGATTTCATGAAATGGAAGGCTAAGGAAGAGGATAAGGTTCGTGCTTTAGGTAAAATGGGCTATGAAATAGGTTTTGAAGGCGAAGCTTATGAAACTGTTTCAGGGCAAAATGGTAATAACTCCATTAGATTTTCTGATGAATTCATGCAAAAGGTTAATGAATTAGATACCAATCCTAATGCCACTTTAGAACTTAAGGGTCGTGCCGATGATTCTGTAAATAAAACTTTGAAAATTACAGATATTTGGAATAACTTTAATGAGTCTGCTTGGAAATGTGCTGATCCTGCTCCTCAGTTTGATGATACTTTTAATGCATGGCACACTTGTCCATGTGGGGAAGATGGGGTATTTAATGCTAAGTATAATAGAATAAATTCTACCAATCCTTGTGGAGAATATGCTTTCTTAGATGATACTGCCTGTAACTTGGCTTCAATTAATATATTTAAATTCTATGATACTACTAGGAAGACCTTTGATATGGATTCATATGTGCATTTAGTTGGACTTGTTCAATTAGCACTTGAAGCTTCTGTTCACTGGGGTAACTTCCCTACTGCTGATATTTGTAGAAAAACTCATTTGTTTAGAACTACAGGATTAGGTCTTGCTAATATTTCTTCTTTACTTATGGTTATGGGCTATGCTTATGATTCAGATGAAGCTAGAAACTTGACTGCTGCACTAGTTGGTACATTAACAGGAACTTCTTACTATGTATCTTCTTTAATAGCTGAAAAACTAAGTCCTTTTGAAAAATATGAACTAAATAAAGAGCATATGCTAAAAGTAATACGTAATCATTCAAGAGTTGCTGGTGCTTTAGATACTCCTTACGATGGACTAAACTACACACCTGTAGAAGTAAATCATGACTTGTTAAACTCTGAGGGCTTAGGAAATATAAGTTCTGCACTTGCTACTTCTTGGGTAAATGCTCTTAATCATGGTGAGGTCTATGGATATAGAAATGCACAGGTATCAGTTATTGCACCTACTGGAACTATTTCCTTTGCTATGGATTGTGGTGCTACTTCAATCGAGCCATATTTCAGTCACATAGTTTATAAGAAGTTATCCGGTGGTGGATACATGACTATGGTTAACCCTGTTATTGAGCTTTCATTACAAAATTTAGGATATAATGAAGAAGAAATCTCAGATATCATAGAATATGTTTCTAGAAAAGAAACTGTTAATGAGAATGGCTTTGAATACGAAAAAATAGTTGATGGTAAAATAGAAGATGCTCCTCACTTAAAGAAGGAACATATCGCTATTTTTGATACTGCTAATAAATGCGGAAGTGGAAATAGATACATTGCCGCTAAGGGACACGTTTTAATGATGGCATCTATTACTCCTTTGATTTCTGGTGCTATTTCTAAAACTGTTAACCTTCCAAAGAATGCTACAATAAATGACTTTAAAAAGGTTGTCTTAGATTCTTGGAAATTAGGTGTTAAAGGCATCTCTTTATATAGAGACTCTTCTAAGGCTAGTCAACCTTTAAACAATACATTAAGTGAAAATGAAGACTATAGGCTTGAAGATTTAAACTACAACGACTTACTTAATAAGGCTAAAGAGTTAAACTCCTCTAAATACTCTGAACGTGATAAACCTTTAGGTATTAGAGTTGGCACAACTCATCCTGCACAAATAGATGATGTTAAAATCTACACCACTGTTAACAGAGGTGAAGATGGTAGGATATGTGAAATATATATAACTACAGATAGAGAAGGTACAATTATATCAGGTTTACTTAATTCTTTATCAAAGTCTATTTCTGTTATGTTACAATATCATGTAGCTCCAAAGGATATAGCTAAGATGTTACGTGGACAAAAGTATGAACCCTATGGATTTGTACAAAGACACCCTTACATTAAAAATGTATCCTCAATATCTGATTTAATTAGTAAGGTAATTGATATAGAAATTGGTGATTTTTCACGTTGTCAGATAAAGCCTGATACTTATAATCTACCAACAATGATTACTATTGATGCTGAATCTCCTATAGATTCAATAAACCCTTCTAATACCTCAGGTAAAAAAATAACAGGTGAAAGATTATATTCTGAGTTTTGTTCTTCATGTTCAAGTACAAAGTTAGTTAGAAATGGTACTTGTAAAGTTTGTATGGATTGTGGCACTACTACTGGATGTAGCTAAATAAATTAAAAAATCACTGATGAAATATTTTAAATTCATCAGTGATTTTTATTCGTGTCTAAATATTAATTTATACTATTATTATTTGGATGCTCTGTTTTTCTTAGCTTTTGGTTTTATAATATCTTTTTTTCTATTAACTTGTTTTATGTATTTATTTTGCTTCATTCTGGCTTTGTCTTTTGTCTTATTATCAAACCAATTAAATAAACCACAAAGATCAATAAACCATAAAAACAATACTACATATATAGCTGGAAATACATACTTAGCTACTATACCATTAGGATCTAATCCTATTAAACCTGGCAGGAATGCAACAATTAAAGTCAAGGCTAAAACAATCCATTTATTAATCTTAACTTTATCTAAGACATACTCCTTTAACAAAGAAAATACTATAAATCCAATAATTGAAAAAATCAATATAAATCCTATCTGTTTTAACATATATATATTCCTTTCTAAAGTTACTTTTTAAAGGTATTGTATATATACTTTACATCATTGTCAATAGTATCTAAAAATATAGTACTTTAATTTCAATGATTAGAGCGTTACGGATAGATATTTTAAGAATTTTCTGTTAATTACATAATTGAAAGTTTTGTGATAAAATATTACTGGGTAGTATCTGTAAGGAACTGCACCTCAATTGTTTATATATAATTTTATTCATTGCTTACATCGTAAGAGTAAGACAATATTTTAGGCGTAGTTAAATATTATCTTGGTGGTGATATTTTTGAAAATTGGTTTTATAGGAGCTGGTAAAGTAGGTTTTAGTCTAGGTAAATACTTCACAATGAACAATATTGAAGTATCTGGCTACTACAGCAAGACTCTGAAAAGTGCACAAGAAGCTGCACGATTTACCAATTCACAGTTTTATTATAATTTAGTAGATTTTTTAAATGACACAGACTTTATTCTTATAACTACACCTGATGACCTTATTAATACTGTATGGAATGTTCTAAAAACACACTGCATTAAAGGCAAAATCATATGTCATTGTAGTGGGTCATTGTCATCTGAAGTTTTTTCAGACATAAACAATTTAGGAGCTTTTGGCTATTCACTTCATGCCATGTACGCCTTTTCAGACAAATATACTTCCTATAAAAATTTAAACTCAGCATATTTTTCCCTTGAAGGAGATTCTAAGTATATAACTTATATCGAATCTCTTATGAAAACTCTAGGCAACGAGATTATTATTATTCAAAAAGAGAAAAAATATCTATATCATTTAGCTAGCGTTACAGTTGCTAACTTAACTCTAGCACTTTTATCCACAGGTGTGGATTATTTAAGCCTTTGTAATGTTGATAAAGCTACTGCTTTAAAAGCCTTATTACCTCTTATAAAGAATAATATAAATAACATCGAAGAAAAAGGCTTTGTAAAAGCTGTTACAGGTCCTGTGGAAAGAAATGACTTAGGTACAATAGCTAAGCATTTGGCTGTTATACCAAATGAAGATATTCCCTTGTATAATATACTATCAAATAAACTGGTGAAATTATGCAAAGTTAAAAATTCTGATAAAGATTATTCTTATTTAGAAAACTATTTAGGAGGATGTGACGATGAAAAATACAGTTAGTACATTTTTAAATTCAAAAAACAAGAATGAAAAATTAACCATGCTTACTGCCTATGATTATTCTATGGCAAAGCTTTTTGATGGTTCTGGAATAAACGGTATCTTAGTAGGTGACTCTGTAGGAATGGTTTGTCTTGGCTATAAGGATACCTTAAGTGTAACTATGGAAGATATGATACACCATACTAAGGCTGTTGTAAAAGGCTGTGAAAACTCTTTAGTTGTCAGTGATATGCCCTTTATGTCCTATCAAACATCCGTTTATGATGCAGTTAAAAATGCTGGTAGATTAATTAAAGAGACCGGTGCTCACGCTGTTAAACTTGAGGGTGGGGCTTCAGTTTCTGAACAAGTAGAGGCTATTGTAAGAGCCCAAATACCTGTTATGGGTCATATAGGATTAACTCCTCAATCTGTAAATGTCTTCGGTGGGTTTAAAATTCAGGGTAAAAGTGAAGATGCTGCCAAAAATCTCATTGAGGATGCTAAAATTTTAGAGAAAGCAGGTGTTTTTGCTATTGTTTTAGAGTGCATCCCATACAAACTGGCTGAAATTATTTCCAAATCTATTTCTGTGCCTACTATAGGCATCGGTGCTGGAGTTGGATGTGATGGTCAAATTTTAGTTTATCAAGATATGTTAAACATGTTCTCAGACTTCAAACCAAAGTTTGTTAAGACCTTTGCTAATGTGGGAGATTTAATTAAAGAGGGTGTACATTCTTATATAAAAGAAGTAAATGAAGGAATTTTTCCTTCTGAGGAACATGGTTTTAAAATAGATGAAGAAGTATTTAAAAAATTATATTAATTTCATATTTATATATATATACTTAAAATAGGCTTTATATATAGCTCTTAAATTGTTCTTTACTGTACACATGTTAATTATTCTATAATAAAGAATAATTAACATGTGTAAACTCAAATACATATATTAGCCTGTTTATAATTTATTTGAAAGGAAGTGAAGCTGCTATAGCAGCTAAAATATGGACACTACTACCACTATTAATACTATTAGAAACAAAGTTAAAGCTTGGCATAAAAAGGGGCTCTCTGTAGGCTTTGTACCTACTATGGGATATTTACATGAAGGTCATATGAGTCTTATTGAAAAAGCCTCAAAGGAAAATGATAAAGTTATTGTCAGTATTTTTGTTAATCCTACTCAATTTGGACCAAATGAAGACTTAGAAAATTATCCAAGGGATTTAAATAAAGATATTCAAACATGCGAAAAAAGTGGCGCTGATCTATTATTTTTACCTGAGGTTTCCGAAATGTATTTTGAAGATAAAGCTACCTCTGTATCAGTTAGTGGTTTAACTAAGCTTTTATGTGGCGAAAAAAGACCGTGCCACTTTAATGGTGTATGCCTAGTTCTTACCAAATTATTTAATATAGTAAATCCTGATAAAGCTTATTTCGGTGAAAAAGATGCTCAACAGTTAGCCGTTATAAAAAGATTTGTTAGAGATTTAAACTTTGACATCGAAATAATAGGTTGTCCTATAGTTAGAGAATGTGATGGTCTTGCTAAAAGTTCAAGAAATACATATCTTTCTATAGAAGAAAGAAAAGCAGCCCTAATTTTAAGTAAAAGTTTAAATAAGGCCAGAGAGTTCTTGAAAAATGGTGAGACTTCTTCTGACTCTATTAAAAACATTATAATTGAA
The DNA here is from genome assembly GCA_036657335.1 of Clostridium sp. Classification (GTDB taxonomy): domain Bacteria; phylum Bacillota; class Clostridia; order Clostridiales; family Clostridiaceae; genus Clostridium_D. The sequence continues at coordinate 16,792 of JAVXGR010000002.1, forward strand.
TCTATTTCTACTGAATCCTTAGCCAAAATAGATTATGTTGAAGTTGTTGATAGCTTGTCTCTTGAAAGAGTAGGTAGTACAATTAAAGCTCCTATTCTTGTTGCCATAGCAGTTTATATTGGTACAACTAGATTAATAGATAACTTTACATATTAGGGGGAAACTTATAATGAAACTATCAATGTTAAAATCAAAAATTCATAGAGCAACTATTACTGAAGCTAAATTAGATTATGTTGGAAGTATAACTATAGATGAAGAACTATTAAGGGCTTCTGGCATATTAGAATATGAAAAAGTACAAATTGTAGATATTGATAATGGAAGCAGATTAGAAACCTATACAATTGCTGGTAAATACGGTAGTGGAATTATCTGTTTAAATGGAGCTGCTGCAAGACTTGTGCAACCTAATGATAAAATTATAATAATGTCATATGCTGATATGGAACTTGAAGAGGCAAAAATTTATAAACCTACTGTAGTTTTTGTAAATCCTGATAACTCCATTAAAGAGATTTGTCATTATGAACAACATGGTGAAGTTAAATAAATTTTACTCATATTTTTAAAATAACTGTAAATACTAATCACATAACCTAATAAAAGGAGATGTGTTACTATGAAAACATTAGATATTATTGTTCTTTTAATTGTCATAATAGGTGCTATTAATTGGGGGCTAATAGGTTTCTTTGGATTCAATTTAGTTTCAGCTTTATTTGGTAGTATGACTATGTTTAGTAGAGTTATTTATGGTTTAGTTGGAATAGGTGGTTTATATTCACTATCCTTCCTTGGAAGAATAAATTCTAATAGTGAAGATGTAAAATAATATAAATCTCCCCCTCTTATAATTTTATAAGAGGGATTTTTATTGCTTTGCAAATAACTATATTACACATAACTACTCTATTTGTAATGTTTTATATACTATTTTTATTAATTTACACTAAAGGAGATATTGAATGTTAAAAGATATTTGTACTAATAACAACTTCGGAAACCTTATAAATGGTAGATGGGTTAAATCTAGTAGGACTATTGAGATATATAATCCACTTGATAACTCTTTAATAGGCTCTGTTCCAGCTATGAGTAAAGACGAAATAGATACAGTACTTAAATCCTCGAAAAATGCACAGAGGTCTTGGTCTGAAACTTCTGTTAGCGAAAGAGCCGCTATTCTTTACAAGGTTGCTGAACTCTTAGAAGAAAACAAAGAATGTCTCTCTGATATATTGATGAAGGAAATCTGCAAGGATAAGAAATCTTGTTTATCTGAAATAACCAGAACTGCTACCTTTATAAAATTTACTGCTGATGCTGCAAAACATTTAGATGGAGAAGTAATTTATGCTGATAGTTTTCCTGGTTCTGCAAAAAATAAAACTTCATTTGTTACAAGGGTTCCTTTAGGAGTTATTTTAGCAATTTCTCCTTTTAATTACCCTATTAACTTATCTGCATCAAAGATTGCTCCCGCCATAATGGGTGGCAATTCTGTTGTACTAAAGCCCCCAACACAAGGCTCCTTAAGTGCCCTTCACCTTTGTCATATTTTCTGCCTTGCTGGTCTTCCCGATGGAGTCTTAAATACTATTACAGGAAAGGGTTCCGAAATTGGAGACTATATAGTTACCCATAAGGATGTTAACTTTATAAACTTTACCGGAAGCACTGAGATTGGAAGTCATATTGCAAAAATTTCTGGTATGATTCCCTTGCTTATGGAACTTGGTGGTAAAGATGCAGCCATAGTTTTAGATGATGCTGATATAAGTAGAGCTGTAAAAGAAATCGTTTCTGGTGCCTTTAGTTATTCTGGTCAAAGATGTACAGCAATTAAAAGAGTTTTAGTTATGGATTCAATAGCAGATGTATTTAGTAAAGAACTTACTAATGAAGTTAAAAAACTTAAAATTGGTAATCCAGATGAGGAGGGCGTAATTATAACACCTCTAATTGATAATAACTCTGCTGATTTTGTTGAATCTTTAATAGAAGATGCAATATCTAAAAATGCTACAGAATTAGTTAAATATAAACGGAATAATAATTTACTCTCCCCTTCTTTATTAGGTCATGTAAGCCTAGATATGAAAATAGCTTGGGAAGAGCCCTTTGGACCCGTGCTTCCCATAATAAAAATTTCATCTATTGCTGAAGCAATTGATATATGTAACAAAAGTAACTATGGACTTCAATCCTCAGTGTTTACTCGTAATATTGATTCTGCATTTTTTATTGCTTCTAAGCTAGAGGTTGGAACTGTACATATTAATACAAAAACAGAAAGGGGACCTGATAACTTTCCCTTTGGAGGTGTTAAAGATTCTGGCATAGGAACCCAAGGAATTAAATATAGTATAGAGGCTATGACAAGACCTAAATCTACAAACATAACCATACATACACTATAAAAAAAACAAATAAAGATATAAGAATATGCTTTACTCTTATATCTTTATTGTACTTAAGATTTATTTACCATCTAAGAATTTTTCTTTATTCTCTCTTACTACATCTTCTATAATCTCATGTATTCTATTTTTATCTTCCTTTTCCATCTCCTTAGGGTAAATAGCTTTGCCTATATAAATCTTTATTTCTTCAGGTGTTCTATTTAAAACCTTATTATTTCCCTCAAATACTTTATAGCTTCCCTCTATACTTATAGGTATAATTGGTACCTCTGCCTTTAAGGCTAGCTTTAAGCTACCCTTTTTAAAGCTTCCTATTTCGCTTCCATTGCTTCTTGTACCCTCTGGAAATATAGCCATTGAGTGACCTGCCTTTAAATATTCACTTGCCTTTATAATACTTTTTAAGCCTTCTCTAGGGTTTTCTCTATCTAAAAAAACTGAACCTATTTCCTTCATCCAATAAGGCAATATTGGCAACTTCTGTAATTCTTTTTTAGCTACAAATCCAAAGCTAGTATTTATAGCTATACATAAAGCCGGTATATCAAAATTGCTTTGATGATTACTTGCAAATAAACAAGTTTCATCAATTATATTTTCTTCACCATATACCTTCACAGTTATTTTAGCAATGTTTAATATTTCTGTTGACCATATTTTAAGCTTATGGATTAAAAACTTTTCTGCTTCTTTTTCATCACGAGCTTTTAACTTTTTATATTTATTTTTATTTAAATTTGATCTTACAGTAACATACCCCATTTTAGCAAAGGGCATAATATCTTTTGCTTTCATAGTAATTCCTTCCTTAATAATAAATACTATTATTAAAATTATTATCAAAATCATTATACAATTTTATACCTATAATTTCAATAAAACTATTTCCTGAGAAATAGGCAGAATACTGTTATTTAAAGTAATATTTTCTATATCTTATGTCAATAATTCAATATACTATGTTTTTAGGAGTGATTTATTTGAAAAAACTTAATATTAAACTTTTCTTTATTATATTATGCTTAATTCTATGCACTAATGCCACTTCATGCTTTAGCTCTGTACCTTCATTAAATCCAAATGAACTTAGAGTACATTATATAGATGTTGGGCAAGGTGATTCTCAATTAATTCAATTTAACAACAAAACAATGCTAATAGATGCTGGTCCTGATGATAAAAGTAGCTATATACTTAAATATCTAAGATCAAATAATGTTAAAACTATAGATTATATAATTGCAACACATCCTCATGAGGACCATATAGGTTCAATGGATGAAATTTTAAATAAATTTAAGGTTCATAGATTTTATATGCCTAAGGTAACTGAAGATAGTAAAAGCTTCGATGATATGACTATAGCCTTAGATAACTCTAATGCCAAGGTTTTAGAAGCAAAATCCGGTGTGAATTTCAATCTTGACAATGAGGTTACTGCAAATATATTATCTCCCAATAGCTCCAATTACGAGGATTTAAATAACTATTCCGCTGTTGTAAAGTTAAACTTTAAAAATACCTCTTTTTTGTTTACTGGAGATGCTGAAGAACTTAGCGAGAATGAAATTTTAAACACTGATTATAATATATGCTCCCAAGTTTTAAAAGTAGGTCATCATGGTAGCAATAGTTCTACTTCCCTTGAATTTCTTCAAGGTGTTAATCCTGCTATGGCTATAATATCCTGTGGTGTTGGCAACAGCTATGGTCATCCAACAGAGGAAATTTTAAATAGATTAAAGGATCTAAAAATCAAGACTTTAAGGACTGATAAGGAGGGCACTATAATTATTAGTAGTGATGGTTCTAATATCTATAAACTTAAATAAATTATCTATCTATATTCTTAAAAGAATTTCATTTATTGAATCTAGATATTCTAGTGTAACTAAAACTCAGCTTTATAATAATAAAAATACCTATAGAGTAGATATTTAAAAACATCCTTACTCTATAAGTATTTCTCATTATTTTTACTTCATATATATTTTATTATTTTATTCTTGGACCTGCATTTATAATATTACTTGGTACGTTCTTATATCTATTAAAATTCTCATTAAACTTAACAACTAATTCCTGAGCTTTTTTATTGTATTCTAATTTATCTGCCCAAGTATTTTCTGGATTTAAAAGATTACTTGGAACTCCTTTTATTTCCTTTGGTATAAATAAGTTAAATAATTTATTTTCAGTAAACTCTGCCTTAGCAAGTTCTCCGCTTATAGCAGCCTTAACCATTGCTCTTGTATAAGAAAGATTCATTCTGCTACCAACACCATAAGGTCCACCAGTCCAACCTGTGTTTACAAGATAAACCTGTGTTTCATTTTTTTCTATTCTTTGCCCTAAAAGTTCTGCATATACGTACGGACTTCTTAACATAAATGGCTCACCAAAGCAAGCTGAGAAAGTCGCCTTTGGATCTGTTATACCTCTTTCTGTACCAGATAACTTACTTGTATATCCAGACATAAAGTGATACATTGCAGCTTCTTTACTTAATTTAGAAATTGGTGGAAGTACTCCAAATGCATCTGCTGTTAAGAATATTACTGTATTTGGATTTCCACCAACACCCTTAATATCTGCATTTGGTATATATTCTATTGGATATCCTGCTCTTGTATTTTCTGTTTTGCTTCCATCGTTATAATCTGGTTCACCCTTTTCATTTGCAACAACATTCTCAAGAACAGTTCCAAATTTTATGGCATCATATATTTCTTTTTCCTTAGCTCTCTCTAATTTTATAACCTTAGCGTAACATCCGCCCTCAAAGTTAAATACTCCCTTGTCACTCCATCCGTGCTCATCATCACCTATAAGAACTCTATCTGGATCTGCTGATAAAGTAGTCTTACCTGTTCCTGATAATCCAAAAAATATTGCTGTATTCCCTTCTTCATCCTTATTAGCTGAACAATGCATTGGGAAAACATTTTTTTCTGGCATTATATAGTTCATAACAGAGAACATTGATTTTTTAATTTCTCCTGAGTATTGAGAGCCACCTATAAGTACTATTTTTTTATCAAAGTTAATTATTATAAATGCTTCAGAATTTATTCCATCTTTTTCACCATCTGCTTTGAATCCCGGTGCAGCAATAATAGTAAATTCCGCTTTATGAGATTTTAATTCACTCTCATTTAATCTTCTAAATAGTTGAGTAGCAAATAGATTTTGAGAGGCTAACTCATTTATTACTCTAATTGATAGGCTATATTCTTTAGCTGCTCCTATTTGCCCATCAAAAACATATATATCTTTCTTTTCTAAGTAATTTGCAACCTTCTTATATAAATTGTCAAATATTTTTTCTTCTACTGGTAAGTTTGATTCCTCCCAGTTAATATTTTCTTTAATACTATCCTGCATAACAATAAATCTATCTTTAGGAGATCTTCCTGTATATCTACCTGTATCAATAATTAAGGCACCTTTATCTGATAAAGTCCCCTCATTATTCTCCAAAGATTTTTCTATTAGTTCCTTAACTGATAAATTTCTATATATATTACCTGTAGTCCTTATATCTATAAAATCCAATTGTTCCTTAATTGTATCCATATATGTTTCTTCCCAAAAGTACTTAAACCTCTAGAAATTATAACCTCCTATTTGTATAGTTTATTCAACATATATGATACACTATTTAAATTAAAAATCAATACTAATATGACTTTTTTCTTGCATTTACATGTGTTTTATAAAAAAGTTTTGAAGTAATATGCAATTTACTGTTTATTTGTATGAATATTTCTATTATTTCATATATATCTACATCATGGAATTAATTTATACTATCTATATTTAAGGTATATTTACTGAAATAAATATATTCTAGTAAAAATATTTAAACTCTGGAATTTCTAAAACTTCTTTATGCTTGGCTAAATAATATCTATTTTGAAGCTCTACAACCTTGTTGTAATTATCAGTTACTATTTCTATAACATATTTATCAGATTCCTCTCCTAGAAGTTCTTTTGCCTTATCCATATATTCCTTTGCTTTATCTATGTCACCATTTATGCTTATATAATAAGAGGCTAAATTGCTTAAATTTTTAGGATTTTCAGCATTGTATTCATATGCCTTCACATAATTTTCAAGAGCATTATCATTGTTATTATCAATCATATATACAGTTCCTAAAATTCTGTAATACTTATCTTTCTCATCATAATTAGCTATTTTGATGCACTGTTCTAGTTCCATAATAGCCGCTTCTTTTTCTTCCACCTCTTTCTGCTTTATATATTCTTTTTCCTCCACATCACTATATGTGTTTCCCTTATTTATATATTTTTGTTTATTCTCTAGATGTAATTGAACTATGGTGTTTTTTATATTTAAACTGCTTGGGAGTAATACTTCTGCTAAATCATACCATTTTATAGCTTCCTCTAATTTATTAACTGATTTATAGTATTGCCCTATTTTTAATATGCCCTTGAAATTATAGGGTTCTAAATATAAATATTTTCTAAATTCCTCATCTCCACCTTTTTCTAAGCCAAATGCAGATAATATATCACACTTTAACGCTCCGTAATTATCCCCATAATTCCCATTTGACATAATAGATTTCTTGTACTGTTCTAAAGACTTATCCTCATTTTTTTTAACATTAAACCTACTAAGTATATTGTATACCTTGTAATCATTCTTCCCATCTGATAGCAATTGTGCAAATATATTATTTGCAGTTTTTATATTTTTTTCATCTTTGCTATAAAGTAATATAGATGCCTCTATTAATCTTATATCTAAGCCTCCTAAGTTCTCATCCTTTATCTCCTTTAGTAACTTTATGGAGATGTCATTATATTCTTCTGTTATGCTATATGCTTTTAAAAGCCATGTTTTATAAGCAAGTTCTTGTGGTTCTTTTCTTATTAGTACCTCTATTTCTTCCATTGTTTTATCATTATTATAAGAGGCTTTTTCTTCTATTAAATCATATATTCTAACATTGTTTTTATCCTTATTCCATGCCTTAAATAAAACTTCATAAACTTTCTGTGATTTATCCTCTGCTAACAAATACATACTTGCTAAGTCAACATAATCATCGGAGTAGGTAACCATACCCTCAAATTTTGCTATAGCCTCTTCAGCTTTTTCATACTCATCATTACATAGGTATATAAGAGGCATAATTTTTATAACTTCCTTGCTTTGTGATTTTTCTAAAAAACCTTCCCCCATCTCCTTAGCTTCCTTAATATCCCCACTTAGAAGTTTATCTAATATTATTTTATCCTCTACATTAAACTTACTTTCTAAACTCCATAATTGCTCTATATACCCCCTACCCTCTTCTAATCTGTTAGTCATATAATACACTTCTATCAAATTATTTAAAATTTCATCTTGATTTTTATATTCTTTAAGCATATTTTTATACACATCTATTGCCCCATCATATTTTTCATCAATACACAATATTTTTGCTCTATTATTATCCTGTAAATATTTTTTATTTTTCATATGTTTAACTCCAAATATAGAGGATATTACTATAATCACTGTTATAATAAAATAGATTATATATTTTTTATTTATTAACTTCACCTTCAACCCCTCCCTTGTATAATATATTTATGCTACCTAATACTATAAAATTATATTTTCTAAAAAATTTCATAGAAACCATTATAGATGCTTATAATAAATGATAAAATTGTATTATAAAGAGTATTTTTTATTATGCTGAGGTAAATAAATATGAATAATGATAAAATCTATTGATATTTCATTGTATTTTTTTATAAATCTTAGTAAAATAACTCTAGTTGAACTAATATACTTAAGAATTTTAAAAAACTAATGTAAGAGGGCGGTGGCTAAAATTAATATAAAGTCATTTTTTAGTATAATATCTTCAAAACTTGTTATAAAGCTTTCAAAACTTCTATCTAAGGGTGGAACTAATTTTCCCGGAACTGTAGCTTTAAAACTTGATAAAAATGTTTTAAAAGTACTTACTAAAAACTATAAGGTTATTTTAGTAACAGGTACTAATGGAAAAACTACAACAACTAGTATGATTTATAACCTATTAAAGGAATCAGGACTAGAGGTTATAACCAATGCTTCAGGTGCTAACATGATAACTGGTATAGCCGCCTGTTTTGTATCTAATTATTCATTCAGAAAGCCTAAAACTCAAATATATGCTGTTATTGAAGTTGATGAAGCTAATTTAAAATTCTTCACAGAATACAATACTCCTGAAATCATAACTATAACCAATCTATTCAGAGATCAATTAGATAGATATGGCGAGGTATATACAACTTTAAATAAAATATTAGAGGGAGTAGTTAAGGTTCCAGATACAACTTTAATTCTTAATGGCGATGAATCATTACTTGGTAAGTTAGATTTGTCTAACAAAACTTTATTTTATGGATTTGCTGTTATGGATACAATAAATTCATCTATTGATGTTAATGCTGATGCAAAGTTCTGCAAATTTTGTAAAACACCTTATAAATATGATTTCGTTACATATAATCATTTAGGAAAATATTTTTGTCCTAACTGTGACTATGAAAGACCTAATTTAGATTATGCTATAACAGATATTTCAGAAAAAACTACTTCTGGATCACATATAGCTATTAATAATATAAAGTTATATATAAGTCAGGCTGGTACATACAATATATATAATGCACTTTGTGCTTACTCTATAGCTAGAGAACTTAATATTAGTGATGAAGTAATAATTAACTCCTTCCAAAATCAACAAAGTAGCTTTGGTAGACAAGAAGCTATTGATGTAGATGGTAAAAAGGTAAAAGTTATTTTAGTTAAAAATCCTGCTGGATATGATGAAGCTATTAATACTATTACCTTAGAAAAAAATAATATCGATATGACATTTCTTTTAAATGATAAGTATGCTGACGGCACAGATGTATCTTGGATATGGGATGTGAAATTCGAAAAGTTAATTGATTTAAATATAAACAAAATAATAATTTCTGGTGAGAGATTATTTGATATGGCTATACGATTAAAAATAGCTGGTTTTGATGAAAATAATTTTTCTCTTTGTGATACCCATGAAAAGCTCTTACAAAACATTAAATCTTGTGAATCTGATACAGTATATGTATTAGCTACCTATACTGCTATGACTAGCTTTAGACAATTTATTCATTCAAAGGGATATGCTCGTAAAATATGGTAAAATCAAAAATAAGAAGGTGAGCTTATGGAAATAACTATTGGTCATTTATATCCTGATTTATTAAATGTATACGGAGATTTTGGAAATATTTTAATTTTAAAAGATAGGGCTGAAAAAAGAGGAATAACTGTTAACTTATTAAATAACTCTGTAAACCAAGACTTTATAAAAGAGGATTTTGATATAGTGCTATTTGGTGGTGGTCAAGATTTTGAGCAGACTATAGTTTCAGAGGATTTAACTCCTGAAAAAACTGCTGCAATCAAAGAATACATAGAAGATGGCAAAGTTTTCTTAGCTATTTGCGGTGGATATCAGTTACTTGGTAATTACTATACTACTCCTACTGGTGAAAAACTAGAGGGTCTTAAGATTCTAGATATTTATACTAAATCTGGTGATAAGAGACTTATCGGCAATACTGTTATATTCAATGAAGATTTTAATGAAACCTATGTAGGTTTTGAGAACCACTCCGGTAAAACTTACATAGGTGATTTAAAACCACTAGGCACAGTTAAAAGTGGTTTTGGAAACAATGGAGAGGATGGTTATGAAGGATGCATTTACAAGTCAACCTTTGGAACTTACCTACATGGATGCTTGCTTTCTAAGAACCCTGAGCTTGCAGATAGAATGATAAGGTTAGCCCTTACTAATAAATATGGTGAGGTAGATCTTTCACCATTAAATGACTCTTTGGAACTTCAAGCTAAAAATTATATAATTAAAAAATATTCTAATGAACATACTGACTAAGATTAAACCTGAATTATTCATGAACTTAGAGTATACATTCTAATTGAAATAAATTGGAATGTATTTTTTTTTGTAATCAACCTAAGGAAGTTAAAAAATCTAAAAAAGCAAGCCGACCATCTGTTTTATGAGGATCGGCTTGCCTCTTTATGACGTAATATTTTTTACTGTGAAGTTGGTTGATTTATTTTTAACGCCAATTTTTTGCATTGTTTTGTTTTCTTATTTGATTTTTTTAGTTTTGTCTATTAGTCTATTTCCTCTCATATACTCTTCATCCTCTTTACTCATATCATTAATGCTCTTAAATTCAAATCCATTATCTTTAAAATATTTTATCATCTCTGGCAAAAACTTAACCGTTGTTCCACAATAATAACTATCATGCATGAGTACAACCAAAAAATCCTTTTCCTGTGCTGATTTTAGGAACTTTGACCTTAAAGTTTCTACTGGTACATTTTTTCCTAAGGAATCATCTGTGCTTACATTCCAATCTATGTAACTTATACCCCTTCCCTTTAATTCCTCAATTATGTCCCTCATAACCCACTTGTTGCAAGATGGAGTATATGAACCACATGGCATCCTCATATAGTTTAATATAGGTCCTCTTGTTGCATGTTCTATTACTGTTTTACATTTATCGTAATCACTTATGTAATTACTAGCTGATTTATAGATGTAATTAGTCTTATGATTATAGGAATGTGGCAATACTGTCATTCCACTTTGAACTAACTTTCTAACTATATAGGGTCTATTTTCAACCTCTTCTCCTATTAAAAAAAAGGTTGCCTTTACATCTTCCTCATTAAGTATATCTATTATTTTTTTTGTATTATTAGGAGATGGGCCATCATCAAAGGTTAAATAGACCACCTTTCTATTTTCTAAGGATTCATTAGATTTCTCTATGACTTCTTGACCATAAATATTAGGTGCCATAATTCCTATAATCATAAAAATTAATATAAAACTCATCCATAAAAACTTTCTTTTTAAAATTTTTCTCATTTGTGTTGCTCCCTTCTATTCTATGTACTTACTACTATTATTTAGTTTTTAAATAAGAACTATTATGAACCATTCTTATCTTATTTATATATAATAATCAATAACACATTTAGCTTATACAACTTGAAAATTTTTAAACCTATTATATTAAAAGATATTAAAAATCATGGGATAATCTGCACCTATTAAGGATAAAACAGCTCAAAACACTAAATGCTTTGAGCTGTTTTAACTTACTTTATTTTAATTCTATTTCCATATAAAATTCTAAGCTTTCATTGGGAAGCAAATATTTTAACTTATTATTTTTTTTAGCTATGGAGATACTATCATAATAACCATTACAGGGTTCTAAGGCACAATTATAATCTCCTCTGAAACCCCCTTCTGTTACCCAGAAACCAATATAGGGAAATATATTTTCATCATATTTTAATCTATAAGTTAAATTCTTATGTGCATAATATATTCCACAAGAGCCTTCTTTTACTGATTCTTCTGTATAATACTTTTCTGTGTGATTTGATGATTCATCTAATACCCTGCTTAAATCATAAGAGTTTCCATCTAAGTCCTCTGTCATAGGATAACTATGGACTGATTCAACTTCACCTAGTTTAGGGCTGTTTTGAACGTTTACGACCCTATCCACATTCCTTGGCATTATAATCTGCATATCCTTATGACAATTTACCAAATAGTGAGCTGCCCATATATATGGGAACTTTTCACTGCCTAGATTTTCTATATTATAATGAATCTTAACAGATTCCTCCATTAAATCTATGATTTTAATATATTTATAAGGTAATATCTTGCTTTTGCAAGTAAGTATAACCTTATTATTTTTTATAGTTTCCTGAAATTTACTACTCCAAATCTCACCATGATCAGGATAATAAACCTCTTTATCACTATAATTCACCTTACACTTATCTATAGTAGGAAATGCATCATCAAATCCTGCTGCATCAAAGCATTCAAATGAATCATATAATTTCGGAACTTTATAATTATCAGCTTTATTTTGAAATAATAATTCAAAATCTTTATCTTTATGATAAATAGATGCTATTTTACCTCCTATTTCAGGTAAAATAACTACCCTTAAAGCTTTGTTTTCTAAAACCATAGAATTTTGTCCTTTAAAAATCTCTCTAAATATTTTCATAATATCCCCTATTTCATGCTTAAATTATTTCAGTAAATATCTCTCCATTCTTACAGTCAATTCTAACTACATCCCCTTCATGAATCTTGTTAGAAATTATTTCCTTAGCAAGAATTGTTTCCAAGGTGTTACTTATATATCTCTTAAGTGGTCTTGCCCCATATATAGGATCATAACCCTCTTCTGCAAGTAGCATCTTGCACTGCTTAGTTACTTGTAATTTTATATTTCTATCTTTTACCCTTTCCTCAATAGATTTTAGGAAGATATCAATTATAGTAGTAATTTGTTCTCTACCTAGAGGTTTAAATAAAATTATATCATCTACCCTATTTAAAAATTCTGGCTTAAATCTCAATTTCAATTCATTTAATACTCTTTCTCTTACCTCTGGATTTATTTCATCATCCTTTACATTATCTAAAAGATAATCGCTTCCTATATTGGAGGTCATAATTATAATTGTATTTTTAAAATCTATAATCTTACCCTTATTATCTGTAAGCCTTCCATCATCAAGAATTTGAAGAAAAATATTAAATACATCCTCATGAGCCTTTTCTACTTCATCAAATAATACTACACTATAAGGATTTCTTCTAACAGCCTCCGTTAATTGTCCACCTTCCTCATAACCAACATAGCCTGGAGGAGGTCCAATTAATCTACTTACTGAGAATTTTTCCATATATTCTGACATATCTATTCTTATAATATTTTCTTCAGTATCAAATAGATTATTAGCTAGAGTTTTTGCAAGTTGCGTTTTTCCAACACCAGTAGGCCCTAAGAATATAAATGATCCAATAGGTTTGTTAAATTCCTTTAACCCAGCTCTTGCACGCAATACAGAATCTGCTACAGCTTCAACTGCTTCATCCTGCCCTATAACCCTAGATTTTAATTCTTCAGCAAGTTTTATAAGCTTTTGTCTTTCACCCTCAACAAGCTTATTTAATGGTATACCAGTCCATTTAGAAACTATTTCTGTGATTTCATTTTCCGTTACTTCTTGCTTTAACAATGAACTTCCCTTGAATTCTTTTACTTCTTCTTCTTTTCGCTTTAACTCTAACTCTAAATTTGGTATTACTCCATACTTAAGTTCTGCAACTTTATTTAAGTCATACTCTCTTTCAGCACTTTCTATATTACCCTTTACCTCATCTATTTTAGCCTTAATTTCTCTTATACCCTGAATCTCTGCTTTTTCTTTATCGTACTTAGCTGTAAATTCCATATCTTTTTCTTTTAAATCACTTAATTCTTTTTGTAAGTCTTCTAATCTTAATTTAGATTTTTCATCAGCTTCCTTAGATAATGCTTCTTGCTCTATTTCTAATTGAAATATTCTCCTTCTTATAATATCCATTTCTGTTGGGAGACTATCAATTTCCGTTCTAATCATAGCACAGGCTTCATCCATTAAATCTATTGCCTTATCTGGTAAAAATCTATCGTTTATATATCTATGTGAAAGTTTTGCAGCTGCTACAAGAGCATTATCATGTATTCTAATGCCATGATGTATCTCAAAGCGTTCTTTTAATCCCCTTAAAATTGATATAGCTTCCTCAACTGAAGGCTCCTCAACTTGAACCTGTTGAAATCTTCGCTCTAAAGCCTTGTCTTTTTCTATATACATTCTATATTCATCAAAGGTTGTTGCACCTATACAATGAAGTTCTCCTCTTGCAAGCATTGGCTTAATAAGATTTCCTGCATCCATAGCACCCTCTGACTTTCCTGCTCCAACTATAGTATGAATTTCATCTATGAATAAAATTATTTTTCCTTGGCTAGATTGAACTTCCTTTAAAACAGCCTTTAACCTTTCTTCAAATTCTCCTCTATATTTTGCACCTGCTATAAGTGATCCCATATCTAAAGAAAATACTATCTTTTCCTTTAGCCCTTCAGGTACATCCCCACTTACTATTCTCTGTGCTAAACCCTCAACAATAGCAGTCTTACCAACGCCTGGTTCTCCAATTAGTACTGGATTGTTTTTAGTTCTTCTTGAAAGAATTCTTACAATTCTTCTAACCTCTTCATCTCTACCTATAACAGGATCCATCTTATGCTTTTTAGCATCCTCTGTTAAGTTCCTACCATATTTAGCTAATGCTTCATATGTGCCCTCTGGATCCTGAGTGTCTACTCTCTGATTTCCTCTTACATCTAATAATATCTTTAAAAATGTATCCTTATCAATATTATTTTCTTGAAATATTTTCTCTAAACCAAATTTCTTGCAATTTTCTATCATGGCAAGCATTAAGTGTTCTACGCTTACGTATGAATCATTAAATTTTTCTTTAATATCACCCGCTTTAATAAAAACTTCTTCAAATCTTCTACTAGGATATATTGAAGAGCTTTGAGCCCCTTCACCTAATACCTTAGGTATCTTATTTAACTCTTTATCTACAGAGATTTTTAAACTCTTTAAATTAATACCCATCTTACCAAGTATACTTGGTACTAAACTATCTTCCTCTTCAATAAGAGCCGCAAATAAATGAATTACATCTAATTGTTGATTATTATTTCTAATTGCTATAGCATGTGCATCATTAATAGATTGTTGACTTTTAATAGTTAGTTTTTCAATATCCATATATTACACCTCACTTAATTAATCCAAAAAGGACCTATATTTAATATAAATATACGCCCTAATTATTTATTTTAAAATAATTAATTAAAATTATTCACTTTTATTTAACACTTTGTTAAACTTTTACATAATAAACTCTAAAGTTTTTCTTCCATTGCTACCGCTAACCCAAAATACTTTAAAGATTCTTTTATGTTATTCAGCTTATTATACATATTACCTAATTCTAAATATCTCTCATAAACCTGTTTTTTACTGCCAAATTTCGCTATAAAATCTAAAGATAAATTCATATATACGTCTGCAAAGCATTCCTTAGATATCTTCATGCAAAGTAAAGCCTTATAATAATATGCTTTTTCTATAAATCTTATGTTATTTAATGCTATAGCTTCGTTTAAGGCCACGTCACAAATATCCTCTGCCTTCTCCGAAAATTCACTGTCTAATAAATTTTTAACCACTTCTAGTAATAAATCTACTAATTTAAATTTTTCATCTTTAGGACATGCAGCTAATGCTTCATCTATGTAAAAAATCGCCTTATCTTTTAATCCAACTTCGAAAAATTTTTCAGCATAAGAGTTCTTAATCTTTGCAATCTCATAACTATTTTCTTCAAAATGTTCATATGATTTTTTTTCATATTTTGAAAAACTGCTCAGTTTATTTTTTATAGCTACATTAGCTAACAAGCAATATACCTTTGATTTAATAACATTATCACTAATATAATCTACAAATTCTTTTAGTTCCACGCCTACTCTATATGAGTTTTCATTATCTCCTAAAACCAAATAAGCATTAGCTTGATTGTATATCACCTTACCATATGTATCTCTTTCTTCACTAGTGAGATTAGTCTTAGTACTTAATATTTCATATATTTTATCATAATAATTCATAGACTGCACAATTTCATCATTACTATGCAGGTACAACGCTATATCCATATAGTATAATATTTGATTCTTTTCATTATATGCTTTTTCATATAAATCATAATACTCACATTGAATATCCTGAAGTTTATAGGTATTCTTATTTTTAAAATAATATTGAAATAATATATGCATTGCTTCAAAGGCTCTGGAATACTTGGTATACTTTTCTGAATAACTAATTATAGTTTTTAAATCCTTCTCATAATTTTCAGTGTCCTCTTCTTTTTTCAGCCTACTAAGATTTTCCTCTAATTGTTCATCTACATCTTTCTTAAGATACTCTAAATCTAAGCCTAATTTACTACCTACAAATTCTAAAATCCATAAATCAGATTTAATTTTGTTATTTTCTATACAGCTCATTTTTGAAACTGATATCTTATCCTCACATAAATCCTTTAAAGTAAATCCTTTATAAACTCTTGCTCTTTTAATTTTTTCCCCTGTTGAAAGTATCTCCATTTTATCATCACCCATTATCTATAATATTAATCTATACTCTTTATACTTTTAAAACATGGTTATTTAATAATATTAAGTTCCTTAAATATTTCCATGCCCTCTGATAAATATTTACTTGCATCAATCATATTGCCTTTACTCATATAAAAATTACCTAGAATTATTGATATATCTCCTGCTGATTTTATTAACTCCATATTTTTAGATATAGTTAATGCCATGATTAATGTGTTTTCTGCTTCAATTTCTGATTGTTCCTGCAAATCTACTCTATACTTAAGAAGATAATATTTTATAATCACTTTAGGATTTTTATCATTTGCAAATTCTCTTATTTCCGACAAAAGTTTCTTAGACTTTTCTATATTTTTCAATCTTATATGATTTTCGCATATGTTAATTAAAGTTTCTATTAACATATCATCATTTTGTTGTACCCTCATTTCCCTTGCCCTGTTTAAATGATTAAATGATGTCTCTATAAGATTGAATTCTGAGAATAATTTTCCTAGGTCATTTTCTATACTAGAGGTTAACTTATTTTGATCAATTTCTCTATAGACCCTTAAACTTTTATTTGAATATTTAATAGCCCTTTCCATATCACCATCATCACTAGCTACTTCTGCTAATTTTAATAAATTTTTAGCATAATGCTTTTTATCATTTAAAATTTTAAATTGATTTTCAGCTAAGTAGCAGTAGTGTCTAGCTTTATCAACATTTTCTAATTTAAAATAGTTATAGGAAATAAAATAATAAATTTCTCCTATTAAATAGTCATCACCTATTTCGTTATCCTTATATAATTTTTCCGCTTGTTGAAAATATGTAATTGATGAATGATATGCCCTTAATGTCAAAGTTATAATCCCAAGATTTAATAAAGTTTTGATAACTTTTTCGTAAGCATTATTTTTCATAAAAATAACATTTGACTCTAAAAAGCTTTGTTGGGCTAAAGAATAGGCTTTTTTATAAAGATAAATCTTTCCTCTAATATAGTGTGCTTCCGCCTCTATTAAAGATAATAAGTATTTTTCTGAATATAGTAAAGCCTTTTCTAAATATATCTCACTCTTCTCAACATCACCATTTAATAAATATGCCTTAGCCATATTCTCAAAATAAACACATATTTTTTGAGCCTGACTCTCTTCCGACTCCATTAAATACTCCACGGAGGTACCTAAATTATCTGCTAAATATTCTAGCAAATCCATACTTGGGTTTGATTTTCCTGATTCAACTAGACTTATCTGTCCTGGTGTAATTCTGTCACCTGCTAAGTCCTTTAATGTCATATTAAATTCTTTTCTTTTTCTTTTAATCTTTTCTCCCAAAGATAATATTTCCATTTCAACTCATCCTTTACGTAAAAGTACTAAATTTTAATTTAATTAAATCTACTTTATAAATTACTGACATGATTAAATGTATTATACAAATTATTAACATTATTATATCATAAAATAGTCTAATACTGCAAAAACAACTATTAAATTTAAAAATTTTCTTTTCAATTCAAAAAACTCCGAATATTTCGGAGTTTTACATTGTTTTTTTAAAGTTTTATTAAAATAAAATATTATTTTAGTAGCTCTCGTGAACTACTCACCATCTAAGAGGTGGGAGCTTCTTGTTAAATAAAGACTATTTAAACTTACTATTACTTAATCATAGACCACATATTATCTCCAATACCATAAATTGCAGTCTTAGCCATATTCATCTTTTTTTTCATTTTTCTTTTTGTTTTCTTATCCATATATGGCATAACTGCCATCTCTGCTGCTGCTCCAACCATAAGACCTAGAGTCATGCCACCAATAAATTTCCCATTCATATTATACACACCCTTTCTTATTTTATAGAATATATATATTTATTTCTATAGCCTTAGAGTGTGTATTTTTATATTAAATAACCCTGTCAATTTCTACTTCACTTAACATATTAAGTTATACTTTTAAAATTCTTAACTTTTCTTTTTTTACCTCTTAATTCTTTTTTCGACCTACCTTTAATTTTAAATAGAGATTTAACCACTTTAAGTACTTTCCTAGTATTATCAAGGCCAATAACAATTGTTAGATACTCTATAGCTTCACTTATAACTAGGATTATATTTCCTTTTCCCTGCCAATGTTCTAATATTATTTCCTTAGGAACTTCATTTATAAGCTTATCCAAAACAAAAAATATAATTGTAATATCATCAATTTTTCCTATAAATGGTATTGTGTCCGGGATTATATCTATTGGTAGTGAAACATATGCTATAGCTGCTCCTATTAACAATTTAGTTTTTATAGCTACTCTTTTATCTTTAAATAACCTTACCATTAATGCTATTAAATCTGGTATTAACAGGGCATATTCTAGTATCTTCTTGTATTTACTAGGTACACTCTTTTTTATATTCTTTCTTATATCAGTATATCCATCCCTAGATTTACCTAGGTCACTACTGTCCTTTGACTCTTTTTTTGATACTGATATCTCTTTATTCATAGTAATGTCCTTAGATTCGATTTCATTTTCTTCCACTATATCATCTAACTTTAAATCTTTTTTTGATTTATTGTTTATTTTTATTAAATTACATTCTTCTGTTTCTTTATTTATGTTTTTATAATCCATAGTATTTACTAACTCATAATTTCTCTTTAACTCTTCTACTGTTACTACCGCCTTATTATTATCTACTTTTAAATCACTTATATCACAAAATAACTTTTCATTTTCTAATATAATTGAAATCACTTTGAAATCAACCATTGGTATTAATTGATTTATGACCTTTAAATCAATTCTGATTTCTTTATTTTTATACCCTATGCCTAAATATTTAAACAGATTAATTATTTTCTTTTCAATTACCCCCACTATTCCACTAAATACTCCAATGTTAAATACCTTAACTTTTTCTAATTTTAGAATAATTATATTGTTTATTACATCAACAATACCTAGTTCTACTCTGAAATCAAGGTTAAACTTCCATGTATAAACTCCTTGAATTATTATATTTTTATCTATTGTTAATTTGTTTATTTTTAATTCTTCTATTTTAGCATATTTTTCAACTACATCTTCTATTATGCTAAATAAGTCATTCTGTGTAAGTTGTATATTAATATTAGATACTTTCACTTCATCACCCTCCTCTTATAAATTACAGGCTTTTGTATATCTTACCATAACCTGTGTCATATTATTTAGTATACTATATATGAATATCTATTAAAATAATATTTTGTATAAAGTGAACTTCTAAGTTATTTCATCTACTGTTTTTTTATAAAATAACTTGATTTTATAGAACAAAGTGTTATAATGAGTTTGTAAAATTTAATATATTTTATGGTTTCAAAGTTTTTCTTTGAATTAAAAGGGAAGTTGGTGAAAGTCCAACACGAACCCGTCACTGTAACAAGGAGTATATTCTAGTACACCACTGTTAATTTAATTAATGGGAAGGTTAGAATATATGTGGATATGAAGTCAGGAGACCTACCATAGAATATAGACTAGAAAGTCCCACGGGAAAATTGGGAGGTGTCTAACATAAAAGAATTATTTAGTATGTTCTTAAAAACAGACTATTTCCTATAAATCTTTTACTTGTTATACCAAGCATCCCTTAGAGGATGCTTTTTTATGTTCATAACTTAATTTGGTCTTAATATACTATTACTTAAATATTATCAGCCTGATAAAGTAAGTGTAAGTATATATTAAGTAATTACTTATTCTCATAATTACTCCCTAAGTGTAGAAATGAGAATAAGTAATAAAATAAAGTTTGATACATTTAATTAGCATTCTATCTAAAAAAAATTTTAAAACAAATAAAAGATTTTACAAGGAGAAATTTATGAAAATCAGCAAAATAACTCAAGGATCTAGCTCATGTACTGAGAGTGCCCCCAAAAAAATCAAACAAGTTTCCCTAATACTTTTAGGAAGCTTTATTTATTCTTTAAGTGTAAATATGTTTATAGTTCCAAATAAGTTTTTAAGTGGTGGAGTGGCTGGTATTGGCTTGTTATTGCAATATGTAACTGATATTCCCTCTGGTTACTTTACTTTACTAATAAATATACCTATTTTCTGTTTTGGAATTAAAGTAATTAATAAGGAGTTTGGAATACTAAGCTTTATTGGCATGTTATCCATGTCTATATTTTTAGTACTAACTAAAAATGTAAGCACCCTTATAAGGGTAGATGATTTGTTGATTTCCTGTATAAGCGGTGGAGTTTTATGCGGGGTAGGTATGTCCATAATCTTCTTAAACAAAGCTTCCGAAGGTGGAACAGATATAATAGCTATAGCTTTAATGAAAAAATATGGTTTGAAAATTTCCTCAATGAGCTTTATATTAAATGCCCTTATTGTATTTATCGGCTTGCTTTTAAATGATTTAACCATAACTGTTTACACATTAATGTCATTATTTATAAGATCATATATCTTAGATAAAATAATTAATATGTCTAATGAAAAAAAATTAATTATTGCAATAAGTGATAATTGTGATGAAATAACCCATTCCATATTTACTCTCTTGGGAAGAGGTGTAACATTTCTCCATGGTGAAGGTGCCTTTACTGGAGAAAAAAAGAAAGTTATATACTCAATAATGAACCCACAACAGGTTGAAAAAGCTAAGAAAACTATACTTGATATAGATCCTCATGCTGTAATAAGTATAATGAACCTTAATGAAGTTCATGGTAAAGGTTTTACTCAATTATCCTTTTAATAAATATTGTTTGCATGTGATGTACTTTATATTTCTTAGAATACATAAAATAGAGCACTCTATCAAAAAGATATAGTGCTCTTTTAACAGTCTTTATTTTGTATTACATTAATTTTCCCTTGGAATTATTGTTTTCTTGCAAAACCATTGCACCTATGATCCCACCAATTAAGCCCCCTATATGTCCCATCTGATCTATGTTTGGAATACTCATGCCCATAACTAAATTTAATGCTATAACTATTAATATATTTTGAATAAATCCCTTTCCTACTATATCTTTATTCTTTAATGAGTATATTAACACAGCTCCTAAAAGTCCAAATATTGCTCCCGATGCACCTATGCTAATTCCTCTTAAGAATAAAGAACTTACAAATGATGATAATATTCCTGAACTAAAGTAAAGAAATAAATACTTTTTGTTTCCAAATACCTTTGATACTAAAGGTCCTAATGAATATAATGCATACATATTAAAAACTAAATGCATTAATCCCCCATGTAAGAATATAGATGTAACAAATCTATACAAAGAAGATATTTCAATAAATCCTATATTTACATTGGCTCCTAACTTGTACAATGTCATATTATCTATTTCAAGTATAACTCCTCTTTGTTTCAATGAAATTATAGCTGCTATAGCGTATATGATAACATTAATGGCAATTAATATTGTAGTGATTTTATCAATTTTTGTATTTCTACTTTCATGATTTTTTTTATGATGATTCACTATTAAAGAACTCATTTCTATTAAATTCTCAGATACCCTTCCTAATGCAATAACACTTGATTCATCTTCATTAATCAAGACACCCTTAACTAATGCATCTGATGCATTTTTAAATATTGAATCCTTATTTGAATTATTGCAAAATATAGCCGCAGATATATCTACAGATCCCTCAGTATTACCCAGTATTATATTTACATAATATCTATAATATCTCATGCTATCTTCATCTAAAAACACTACAAACTTTTTTTCATTTTGATTTTCCTCTGACCTTAAAGCCCAAGCTACTTTATATTCTTCGCTAGCTTCTAATTCCACCAATGAATAATTAAAGTTATTCATCATTGTAGCTATAAATCTATCTTTATAAGTCTTTTTCATTTCTACTCCCCTTTTTATAAATCTGGGCGTAAAACCACTATCCTTTTAAGGTAGCGGATGTAAGCCCTAACCTTCGTTTTGGGTTCCTTTAACTGTGTATATTTTACTATCATACTTAACCAAATCGTTAGGCTGATAGAAATACTTTTGTTTTCGTATTAAATTATTCTCGCCCGAAGGCGGTAAACTCCCTTCGCCAATGTTATCCAGAGGTTTTGACTAGGTTCACTTCTCCTGCCATCAGAGATGTTTAGTTCCTATCGTAGAGTTCAGGACTTGGGAAACATCCTGAAGTACCTATATATTCTCTAGTAACGTAGTAGTTCGCTGTTCTCCCAAAAGGATACATTCCGACTACTGAGGCTATTCAACCATCATCTTTGCCCGAAGGCTAGACAATACTACTTTCAGAGCAGACACTTAGGGCTTCGCCCCAAGCCCCTATCCCTTTAGGGTAGTGGGCTGTTGACAGTTTTACCTATTTCTCTTAGTTATTGAGTACTTTAATCTATGCAAGGGATATAACATATGCTTAAACACAATTCTAAACATAGCACATATTACTATAAGAACCCTTCTAATAGCAGTTGAAATTATCCTACTAAACAACTTTAGATACACTGCTAACCCCACAAAAATAAGCAAATATATATATATACTAACATAAGCATAATTAGTATACAACAAAAATATAAAGACTAAAATTGAGGCTAATAGCCAAAATAATACATCTTCTACTAAAGTCACTACAGGATTACATTTATCGTCACCCTTTATTACTCTGTATATATCAAAAAGTATCCCAGCTAATACTCCCGATAAAAGTGCACATATAAATCTGTTAACCTCAACAAAGGTTGGATTAATCATACTTATCTACCTAAACAGTCTAGCTAATATGCTGTCTTTTTTTTTGTTTTTCCTATTTTCGCTGTAAACAAAAGAGCTCAAGGTACCAGTTATACTTAATTCTCCATTAGCCACATCTAATTTATTCATCTTTAATTTTTTTCCTTCAATAATTAAATTCCCACCTTTGGTAATTAAATTGATTTCATCCTCTGTAAAGCTTATAACTTCAAGTACACCAGTAACCTGTAGTTTGCTTCTATTGATTAAACTTAAATTTCCTAAGTTTTCTTCAATCTGAGTAGTTTTTTTTGTGTCTTTTCTGTTTTCCACAGCCTACCTCCAATCAACATAAACTATATATTCTTGATATTTTAAAATATATGCTGATTATCAGTAATTATTAACAATTTATTTTTTAAATAAATTAATAAATTTCATATTTTGAAATTGTATATTTACATATATAATTTCACATATATAACCAGTTAAATTAATTGCCTATTCCACATCAGTTTTTTCTGCATCTGCACCTGATATTATTTCATACATTTCTTTTGCTTGCTCTTTTCTTACATGCTCAATAATATTAATTATTTTTGCCTTTAATGTTTGTTTAGCAAAAGCTATTTCAATAATATCACTTTCTCCTACAGCAGTACTAGGTTTAGCTATCTTACCATTAATAGATACTCTTCCGCTTTCACAGATTTCCTTTGCTTTGGTTCTTCTTTTAATTATCCTTGATACTTTTAAATACTTATCTAACCTCATATTGACTTCCTTTCCACATTGATACATCGGTTTCATTATTTATATTTTATTATCTATTATATTACAAATTACATATAATAACCATATATACTATTATAAATAAAACTTTTTTCTATATGTACAAAAGATAGACACTGAATATTAATAAAAAAACCTAGATATATACCTAGGTTTTAACTTATTATGTTATTATTTTGTACTTACTGTATCTTCAGCTTGTTTTTTGTTTACTATATCTTTAAATTCTTTTCCTGCTTTAAAAACTGGAGCTGTTGATGCTGGAATTTGTATTTCTTCCTTAGTTCTTGGATTTCTTCCAATTCTAGCTGCTCTTTCTCTAGTTTCGAAAGTACCGAAACCTATAAGTTGAACTTTTTCATTGTTTTCTAAAGCTTCTTCTACTGATTCGATAAAAGCCTTTAATGCAGCTTCTGCATCCTTTTTTGTAAGCTTTGATTTTTCACTCATAATACTAATTAATTCTGATTTATTCACCTTTATACCTCCTTAATTTAAACGTATACTCACCATATTAAAAGTATACTACTCCTGTTTATTCTCTAAAAATTTCAAATTCATTTTTATATAAATTTTATACTTTTAAAATATAAAATACATATGCTAATTTAATTTCTTACATTCTTCCCACAGTTCATCCATTTCCTCTAAGGTCATTGCCTTTAAATCTCTGCCTTGCTTCATAGCGGACTTTTCTATAAATTCAAATCTTTTTATAAATTTATCTACTGTATAATTTATAGCACTTTCTGGGTCAATGTCAAGGAATCTTGTAACATTTACTGTTGCAAATAGCAAATCCCCTAGTTCTTCTAGTATTTTTGACCTATTTTGGGATTTATATACCTCTAAAACCTCATAATATTCTTCTTTCACCTTATCTAAGGCTGGTTCTACTGTTTTCCAATCAAATCCAAACTTTGCAGCCTTTTTCTGAACCTTATGAGCCCTCATTAAGCCTGGAAGTGTTTTAGCCACATGCCTTAATTCATCGGTGTAACTCTCATAATTATGCTCAGTTTCTTTTATATTATCCCAATTTTCTAGAACTTCTTCACTATTTCTAGCTATTCCTTCTGAAAAAATATGTGGATGTCTTCTTATCATCTTTTCACAAATTCCCTGCGTAACATCATTTATATTAAAATATCCTTCATCCTTACCAATTTGAGCATGGAAAACAACTTGCAGTAATAAATCTCCTAACTCTTCTACAATCTTGTCATCGTCCTGTTCTTCTATAGCTTCTATGACTTCATAGCATTCTTCCACAAGATTTTTCTTCAAAGTTTCATGGCTTTGCTCTAGATCCCAAGGACACCCATTGTTGCCTCTTAACACCTTCATAATGTCTAATAAATCATAAAAATCCTTATTAGATTTAGTACCCTTTGGAACATATAGTGAAGTTAAATAATCTATGTCGTCTTGTCTGTCAAGCTCTAAAATCTTTATTTTTCTAATATTCTCCAAAGCTTTTATACCTGCAGCTCTTACAAAATAAATCTCTGCTTCCTCATCATAATACTGTGATAAAGCAATCTTTACCTCTGAAGCTATAAAGTTATTATATACCTGGGTTACAACTATACCTAATCTATTATCTAATATTTGGTTTTCTATGTCAAATGCATCTATTATTTTAAGCCCATTGACCGGATCTATCCTAAGACTCTCCATAATAGCGTCCACAAAACTGACAGCTGGAATAATCTCTGTCTCAATACCTTCCTTATCACATAACTCTAATAATAGTGATACGGATTTTTCAGCAACTAAAGGATGTCCTGGCACACCATATACTATATTTGAATATTTAGTATGCTTAGCTATTAAGTCCTGTGCAATAGAACTGTACACCTGATCAAAACTTTCACTACACTCATACTTATTATCATATGTTTCATAATTTACATTTAAAGTTTTTATATAATCAATTGTTGGGTGAATCTCCGTTCTAAAATATACCTTATGACTCCCCTTTAATATATCAATAGTACCCAAGGTAAGAGATTCTTTATTCCCTGGTCCTAATCCAATTATTTTTATCATAAGCACACCCTATAAGAGCTTATACCACACTCTTATATACTTCCTTTCCTTATTTTTTTCTTAATATCACTATACTTGAAAACCTTTAAAATTACAATAAAAATAAGGTATATAATTATCCCTATAAATACAGAGATTAAACAAGCTATATTAGTGCTTCCACTCAGTTGCAATGTCATGGTATAAGTCAATGTTACACTTATACCCATTATCACTGTAGCAAAGCCTGGTTTTACTATGGTTTCATAATAGTTTACAGGTATTATTAAGACCTTCTTAAGCACACTAAAATTAAGCATACATGTTATTACATATCCACATATAGATCCTAATACTGCACCATATATATTAACCCCTGGAATTGAAACCAATATGTAGGTTAAAATAACCTTAACTATACATCCCACAGCTAGATTCTTTACAGGTTTATAGAAATTATTCATGGCCTGCAATATAGCTGTTGTTGTTTGGCATAATATTATAAAAGGAATTGATAAAGATACATATTTTAAGAGATCATATCCCCCATAATCTCCCGCAAAAATTAAATTTACTATTGGAAAGGCTAAACAAAATATACCCATTGCTGAAGGCAGTGCAATTGCCGCTGATAGCTTCATAGCACTATGAACTTTATTGCTTATCTCCCTTCCATCCCTCCTATAATAGGCTTCCGCTATAATAGGCACTAAGGATGCACAAAGTGCCATGGACAAGGATAAGGGCACATTTGATATAGTACCAGCCTTTCCAGTAAGTCTTCCATATAAAATTGCTGCATTTTGACTAGAAAATCCTGCACCTAACAACTGCCTTGGAACAAGTATAGAATCAACCAAACTCATTATCGTTCCTATAGCTGCTCCTAATGAGAACGGTATAGCTGTGCATATTATCTTTTTTATTATACTTCCCTTATTATTTACAGCTCTTTTAGGTATAGTTTTAGCAACCTTTACATATGTAAAAAACAAATAAACTATACAAATAACGCCTCCTACAACAGCTCCTAAAGCGGCTCCACCAGCTGCATATTCTATTCCATTACCTATAGCTAAATAAGCTAGTCCAACGCCAAATACCACCCTTCCTACCTGTTCTATAACCTGTGATATGGCTGTAGGATTCATATTCTGCATCCCTTGAAAAAAACCCCTGAAGGTACCCATAATCACAACCAATATAGGTGCAATACTTATAGCTATAAAGGCATAGTACGACTTCATATCCCATCTTAACAAACTTATTATTTGCTTTCCAAATATAATCATAACCCCAGAGAATATTAATGCAAAGGGTATCATAACTTGTAATGTTGCTTTAAAAACATATCTTATACCACCGCTATTATTCTTACTTCCCATTTCAGATATTATTTTTGAAATGGCTGTAGGTATCCCCGATGCAACTGCCGCAAATGTTATGTATAAGGGATATGACATCTGATAGTATCCCATACCCTCATCTCCAATAAGCATTTGTAATGGTATTCTAAAGAATAGCCCCAAAAACTTAGCCAATACACTGGCAAGACCTAGTATTAATGTCCCCTTAATTAATGTTTGTTTTTTCATATTTACCCCCTTGTAATAATTTCACATACATAGCTCATACCTTTATAACTATTAAGCTTATGTGAGTAATATTACTAAAATAAATATAAAAACTTAACCTAGTTATATTTCTAAAACATATATAAAAACTTTAATCAAGTTATATTTGTAAAATAAAGCTTAAAAGCTTAACTAAGAAAACCTAGTTAAGCTTTTAAGATAGTATACAATTAATTATTGTATTATTCCATTTGTTTTCCTAAAAAGCTAGCCGCTGTTTCAGCTAACTTCAACTGCAATTCTCCAAATTCATCATTTTTATCAATAGATGCTATAATTACAGCCCCTATATTGTCCCCCTCTGCTAAGATGGGAACTACTACCTGTGAGGAATACTTAGATTCAAAGTCTTCATCATCATAAATAGCTATCAAAATACCTTCTCCACCTTGACCACAAATAACAGCTTTTCTAGCCTCCATTATAGTTTCTAGATCATCACTTATCTTTCTATCAGTATATTCCTTCTTGGATGCTCCACTTACATTTATGATGCTATCCTTATCACATATAAGTATGATATTTCCTATAGTTTGTTGTAATGCATCAGCATATTCCTTAGAAAAAGCACTCAATTCTTCAATAGGAGAGTACTTTTTAAGAATTACCCCACCTTCTCTATCTGTAAATATTTCTAGTGGATCTCCCTCTCTAATTCTCAATGTCCTTCTAATTTCTTTAGGTATAACCACCCTCCCTAAGTCATCTATACGTCTTACTATACCAGTAGCTTTCATATTAATAATTTCCTCCTTCGTAACACTTTAAAATATAATAACAAAGACTCTAAAATAATTATAGCTTTGTTTCACTAAACCTTATAATAAGATGACTTATGCAAAAGATATTTATATTGAATAAGTAAATCTTAAATCATAAAGTATACTGTTGTTAATATTATCTTTAAAAATTTGAAATTTTATGCACAATTACAAAAAAAGCTGTTAATAATTTTACTTATTAACAGCTTTCTACTATAACCTTAAAATATTCATACTTATTAAGATAATTTTTCCTCATATAATACTGGTTTTAATTCAGAATTCCATTTTTCACCTGAGCTCTTCCATAATGCTTCTTTCTTCTCTTTTAATAATTGATTTTTAATTTCCTCTTTTACTTCATCAAATGGCTTTTGTGGAAAGTCTCTTTTTTCTATAACCTTAGTTACATGCCAACCTTCTTGACTTTGTAAAGCTTCAGTATGTTGCCCTTCATCTAATGCTATAGCACTGTACATAAAGTTATTAGCATTAATTTCTTCGTAAGTTTTAAATCCTAGCGTACCACCCTTTGCCTTAGTTTTCTCATCTATACTTTTTGTTTCAGCAAGTTCAGCAAAATCGGCACCTTCGTCTAATTGCTTTTTAATCTCTTGAGCCTCTTCTTGTGTTTCAACTAATATATGTGCAAGTTCAGCTCCTGATGGTTCCTCTGTATATTTATATTTATACATTTCATAGTGGTTTGTTAGATCTACTTCACTTATTTCCATATCCTTAAATATCTCATTTTGAAGTTTTTCTGAGATTATACTCATTCTTATATTTTCTCTTAACTGTTCCTCAGTTACAGATTGTGCTATCAAAGTTTCTTGATATTTCTCTTCGCTCTCATATTCGTCCTTAATTTCTTTTAATCTAATTTCTATTTCTTCATTTAATTCCTTTTCTTCAGGTATTACCTTTAATTCTTTAGCCTTAATAAGAATAACTTTTTCAAATAACATAGAATCCGCTACTTGTAATCTTTGTTGAGTTAATATATTTTTAGCTTCTGGATTTTTTTCGTAGTCTTCTCCAAATTTTTCTTTGATTACGCTCTCAACATACCCTAATCTTGAATCCACCTCAGCCTTTGTAATCTTATATTTTCCCACCTTAGCCACAACAGTTTTAGCTATCGCCTCTGGTGTCTTTTCAATCGCATTACATGCTGTTAATGAACATATCATAAGTACACTTAGGGTTAAAGCTATTATTTTTTTTGTATTTTTCACAACCGTACCTCCAATTTTTAACTCTGATCGGTTAAATAATTTTGAATTTTCCATTAAATTGATTCTACCATAAATTCATTCAATTGTAACCAATGATTTTAAATCTTCAAATATTTCTTTCAACCTATTTATGACATCTTCTTTTTTAGGAGTCTTCATCTTATAAACAACAATAGGAACCTCTCCCATTCTTATCATAAGTTCTTTATTATAATTAGACAAGATTCTATTAATTAGTTTTTTAGTTAACTTATCTCTATGTATGAACTTAATTTCTATGTCATCTTTAACTTCCTTAACTTCATATATGCCCATTTCTTTTGCTAGAGATTTTATATAGGCTATATTTATAAGATTAACTACAGGTAATGGCATTTCAGCAAATCTATCTTCCATTTCCTCATAAATGTCAACCATATCCTGGTAAGAATCAATAGCTGCAATTCTTTTGTATACTTGGATTTTTATCATTTCTTGTTTAATATAACTATCAGGTATATAGGCATCTATCTTAATCTCTATTGCAGACTCAATGGATTCAACTGTAGTATCACCCTTAATCTTATTAATGGATTCCTCAAGCATTCTACAATACAAATCATAACCTATAGATGACATATGACCATGTTGAGATGACCCCATCATATTTCCTGCCCCCCTGATTTCAAGGTCTCTCATAGCTATTTTAAATCCTGATCCAAGTTCAGTAAAGTCTTTAATTGCCTTTAATCGTTTCTCTGCAACCTCTGTTAACACCTTATCTTTCATATATGTGAAATATGCATATGCTATTCTATTTGATCTACCGACCCTCCCCCTTAATTGGTACAACTGGGATAACCCCATTTTATCTGCATCATTAATAATCATAGTATTAGCATTAGGAATATCTATTCCCGTTTCTATGATAGTTGTACATAATAATAAATCATATTTTTTATCAATGAAATCAAGCATTATATTTTCTAGCTCATTTTCTGTCATCTGTCCATGAGCTATGGCTATTCTTGCCTCAGGAACCAATTCCGATAAATGTGTAGCCATTTCAGTTATGGTCTCAACCCTATTATATAAAAAGAATATTTGTCCTTCTCTACTCAATTCTCTTAATATTGCATCCCTTATAAGCTGATCATTAAATTCTACAACATAGGTTTGAATAGGATATCTTTGTTCTGGAGGTGTTTCAATAACACTTATCTCTCTAACACCCGTAAGTGACATATGAAGAGTTCTCGGTATTGGCGTTGCTGATAATGTTAAGACATCGATGTTTTGCTTTAAATTCTTTATCTTCTCTTTATGACTAACACCAAATCGTTGTTCCTCATCCACTATTAACAATCCTAAATCATAAAACTTAATACTCTTCTGTAAAAGTTTATGCGTACCAATTATAATATCAACATTTCCTGCCTTTAATTCTTCTAATGTTGATTTTTGTTGTGCTGCACTTCTAAATCTACTTAACATATCAACTTTTACAGGAAAACTTGCAAATCTGCTACTTAGTGTATTATAGTGTTGTTTAGCTAAAATAGTTGTAGGAACTAAGAAGGCTACCTGTTTACCATCCATAACAGCTTTAAATGCAGCTCTTATAGCAACCTCGGTCTTTCCATACCCAACATCACCACAAAGCAATCTATCCATAGGCCTTTGACTTTCCATACTCTCCTTGATTTCTGCTATAGAAGTAATTTGATCCTCAGTTTCTTCATAGGGGAATTCGTCTTCAAATTGCTTTTGCCACACCGTATCCTTAGAAAATGGATGTCCATTTAATATACTTCTATTAGCATAAAGCTTGACTAATTCTTCCGCTATATCCTCAATAGATTTTTTGACTTTTCTCTTAGCCTTATTCCATTCTAAGCTACTAAGTTTATTGATTTTAGGAGTTTTACCATCTGATCCTATAAACTTATGAACCATGTCCAACTGATTAACCGGTACATATAGCATACCATTATCATCATATGCTATTTGCAAAAAGTCCTTTTTGTGATTTTGAACCTCTAATTGTTTTATTCCTTTATAGACACCTATCCCATTGTTTACATGAACCACATAATCACCTAAATTTAGTTCATTAAAACTCTTAATCTTAGAAGTTCCCTTTTGGGGTTTTTTCTTCTTAGCTCGTCTTTTACTTTCCCCAAATATACCCTTATCAGATATTACACATAGTTTTAAATCTGGATATTCAAAGCTATTAAGTTGATTTCCCTGTGTTACAACCACTTCTCCAAGCTGTAAACTACTAAATGTATCTTTATATACAGCAGTCAGCCCTCTAGTGTCTAGTGTACTTACAAGTCTCTCTCCTCTACTTTTCGTACCAGATAATATTAATATTCTATACCCCTGAGATTTTCTATCTTCAATATCCTTTATAAGCAAATCTAGTTGTCCTTGATAATTAGTTACAGATACTTCTGAAAAATTAATTATGCTTTTAGGTGAAAAGTGTTTCGTTGACTTAGCCACTGAATTAATGCTTATCATATCCTTGCCTTCTACTGTTTCTATGACCTGATCTATAGGTAGTAAAAGTTCCCCTTGTCTTGGAAGAATACTTCCTCTAGATAAAAATGCCTCATAATTATATAAAAACTGTGTATTAGTACTTTCTAACTTACCAACACACCTTTGAGGGTCATCCATTACAATTAAAAAGTCATTAACATAGTCAAAAAATGTAGAAGGTTTTTCATAAAAATATGGCAGATAGCTATCTATAGTTTCAAAGTTAGATTTTGCTTCAAGTGCCTCAATATTTTGTGAAACTACCTTAGTTATATTTTCACTTTCTTCTTTAAACTTATTATTTTTAAAACCTTCCAAAGAAACATTAAGATCTTTTTTTATTGCCTCTATTGCAACTTCAATACCTTCTTTTGACAAAATAATCTCTTTAGCTGGAAAAATTTCTATGTTAAAAGTTTTATCTATACTTCTTTGTGACTCTGTATTAAATGTTCTAATAGAGTCTATTTCATCGTCAAACAATTCTACTCTGTATGGATATTCTACTGTAGGAGGATATACATCTAAAATCCCACCCCTTATTGAAAACTGCCCCTTATTTTCAACCTGTGCACATCTCTCATATCCACTTTGGACTAATTTATATGCTAGTTGCTTTAAATCAACTTTGTTTCCTACTGATAATTTAAATATATTCTCAGTAAAAAGAGTTATAGGGGTATATAAAGAACTTAAAGCATCAACACTTGCTATTATAATCTTCTTTTCCTTATTTAAAATACTTCTTAATACCTTTAATCTTTCCCATCTCAAATCACCAGATATGGCTTCAACATTATAAAACACTACTTCTCTAGAGGGGATATAATAAACCTTCGACGTATAAAAATATAGATCTTCATAAAGATTTCTTGCTTCTATATCGCTATGTGTTAATAATAATATAGATTTATCTATATTATTAAATAGAGTTCCAACTATATAACTTTTAGCGGAATCTTCAACACCATATACACCTACTGGAACCTTTCCCATATTTAAATTGCTTATAATATCTTTAAAACCATTACTTTCAATAAGTGGCTTCATTAAACCATCTAATCTCATAATAACACTCCTTGATAGTTGAAAATATTATTCCGCCATAAACCCATTGTATTTATTCATAGCAGTTTTAACATCTTCTTTTATAATAATTGCAACAGCTTGCACCGTTGCCTCTAAAACTTGTTTTAACCTAGGCATATCTTCATCATTAATCTTCCCTAAAACATGTGATACTAAATCATGTTCGGGCTTACCTACTCCTATTTTTACACGCGTAAAAACTTCGGTAGATAAGCAAGCTATCAGACTCTTAATGCCGTTATGTCCGCCTGCACTACCTTTTTCTCTTATTCTCATTTTTCCAATTTCTAAACTAATATCATCATATAAAATTATAATATTTTCATTAGGAATATTATAATACTTAGCAAATTGAATTACACATTCTCCACTTAAATTCATATATGTTGTTGGTTTAAGAAATATAACCTTTTCACTCTCTATCCTAGATTCACCATATATTCCTTTAAATTTTGCCCTTTCAATAGAAGTTTTATACATATATGCCAAAGTATCTACTGCTTCAAATCCTATGTTATGTCTTGTATTTCTATATTCATTACCTGGATTTCCAAGCCCAACAACTAAATACATTATATCCCTCCATTTTTTTATCTATAATTGCAAATTCATCATTTACATTAAATATTCAATAAAAAATGACTACGCAGAGTAGCCATCTTTATTTAAACTCTATTATATTTTATCACACTTAATTAATTTATAAAGTATTAAAATTTTATTACCTTAATAATCACCAATATACAGTACATCTATTTCCCTTGAATTACTAAGGTAATATCTATAATTTCACCAAATCGCCAAACTCTACATATGATTTTCTCACCTATTTCTTTTTCTTTAACTATTACAGCTAAGTCATCTACATTTTTAATAACTACCTCATCAACAGCTATTATTATGTCAGCAGGTCTAAAATTTAATACTTGTTTATATTCAGGATATATTTTTGCATCGCTTATCACTTCCTGAATATAAGCACCCTGTACTCCACTTCCTCCTCTTGGCTTAGCATTCTTTACTACAATCCCAAGTGGGTTTTTAACTATATGTTGATTTTCTATAATATTATCTGTTATTTTCCTTATATCATTACTAGTTATTGCTATAATTTCATCCTGTTCCTTGTTGTTTCCTTCAAAATTTAAAGCTAGTATTTCTCCATGCTTGTTACTAATCATCTCATAATCGCCCTTATTATCTATAGTATTATCTACTTTAAGTATATTATAATACTTACTAATAATTTTATCATTTAAGTTATTTTCGAAAATCTTCTTTCCCTTAGAGACTATACTTCCTAAAAATGCCTGTTGTTCTTTAGAATATGGTTCATTCCCAGTAAAATATATAACCTCATCACCCTCTATTGCACCATTACAATCTGCAAATACCGCGGGTTTTAGTGATTTTGCATCAATTTTGATAAGCATCAAACTAGATGGAGCATCCGTTCCAATTTCAGAGGCTAAATAGCTCTCCCCACTATCTGTAAGAACATTGACTTCTCCTTTTTCTATGGATATATTATTACTAGTTATAATATATCCATACTCTTTGTATATAATGCCCAAAGACTGCTTTACACCTTTTTTAACTACAACAATAGAATCTTTAATATTATTCATAGATTCAGATATTTTCATGTTATAATTTTCAATATATTCTCCATATTCATCTTTAACCTTTTTATAATATTGATTATTTGAATCAACATTTCTCACCATTACTATATATATAACTGTTCCTAAAGATATAATAGCACCTAGTATTAGTTTTCCTGCTATTCTTATTATTTTCTTACTCTTATTAATTTTGAATTCTATATTGCTTTGATCTTCAGGTTCATTATATTTCTTTGCTGATTTATTATTATTTATATTTTTTTTATGAACCATAAATATCCTTCCTAACTTAATAAATTAAATTTAGACCTAATATATTATAATATTAAATCTAAATAAGCTATTTTTACCCTCAGTATTATTAAATATAACTAAACTCTTTTAAGTGTAAAATTAAAGCAAACGCCACTATCTTTATTTACCACCCATATATCCTCACCAAATTGAGTCATTATCTCCCTAACAATAGGAAGTCCTAGCCCAGTGCTGACCTTAGATGTTCTAGATTTATCTGCTTTATAAAACCTTTGCCATATATGTTTTATATGTTCTTCTTTAATAGCTTCACCATCATTATAAATGGATATTAAAGCCTTTTTGCCTTTTGTCCTAACATCAACCTTTACATTTCCCCCATCACTTGCATACTTTATAGCATTATCCACCAAGTTAACTAATACTTGAATTAACTTATCTCTATCCGCCATTACACTGAGCTTTTCCGTATCAAAAAATACATTTATTTTAAGATCTCTCTCAGATATCTTTGTTTCAAACTTAAGCACTGTAAGTCTAATAAGTTCGTTAATATCAAGCTCTTCGTATTTTAAACTCTGCTTTCCAGATTCAAGTGCAGATAAATCTAACAGATTATTTACTAATCTAGTAAGTCTGTTAGTTTCTTCGTATGCCATAGCCAAATACTGATTTTGTTTTCCAGATGGTATTACTCCATCTAAAACAGCTCCTATAAATCCTTTTATTGATGTTATTGGGGATCTTATTTCATGGGAAACATCTGAAATAAACCTTCTTCTATTATTTTCATTTTTCTCTAGAAAATCCGCCATATAATTAAAACTATGGGCTAACTCACCAATTTCATCATCACTATTAATATTTACTCGTCTCTCAACCTCACCAATAGCTATCTTTTTCGCAGTACTATTGATTTCATCTAAAGGCTTTACAATATATTTCTGACTAAACCAATATAATACAATATACCATAAACTTATAAAAAGTAAGGCTAAAATCCATATGATTTTGTATATAGATTTAAGTGATTGAGTAACCTGTTCCATAGAACTGTTTACCACTATGACTCCAACAAATTCTCCATAATAAGTTTTAGCTGGTACTGCTACAGTATACACAGACTTATCATACACTTCATTATAATAACCCTTATGGTCAATGACATCATTTTCTTCAAGTTCTTTTAAATCATCGCTCATCATCTGTTGTCCTATATAATCTATTTGATTATAATTAGATGTACTATATAAATACCCTGCCTTATCTAAAATCCAAATATCAGCTTCCAAGTATTTGGCTATAAACTCTATGGAGTTCTCTAGGTTATCTAATGACACATCATCATATGAATACCTTACAACTAAATCGTTTACAACATCTAACTGTTTTATTATATTATCTTTCTTAATACTCATCATATGGCTATCAAACCAAATGGACATAATAGTGGCTACCATTATAAAGCTTATAGAAATAATTATGATAGAGCTTGCGATCATCTTAGAGAAGAGACCCTTTTGCTTCATTTATTTCACCTCGAATTTATACCCTACACCCCATACTGTTTCTATCTGCCAAGACGTAGTTCCTTGAAGTTTTTCTCTTAATCTTTTTATATGAACATCAACTGTTCTTGAATCTCCCGGATAATCATATCCCCAAACTTCGCATAATAATTGTTCTCTTGTAAATACCTTATTTTTATTATTTGCAAGGTAATGAAGTAATTCAAATTCCTTTGGTGGCATCTTAACTTCTTTTCCCTTATATATTACATTATAAGATGATATTTCTATAACTAAATCCTCAAATGTTAATGTATCTCTAGTGGTATTGTCTGCATTATATCGTCTTAATACAGCCTTTACCCTAGCAGTTAATTCTTTAGGTTCAAACGGTTTAACCATATAATCATCTGCACCTAACTCTAATCCTAATACTTTATCAAAAGTGTCTCCCTTTGCAGTTAACAATATAACAGGAATCTCTGATTCTTTTCTTATTTGTTTTAGTACATCAAGTCCATCCATATAAGGCAACATTACATCTAATATGATTAAGTTAGGCTTGTATGAACTGAATTTTTCCAAGGCTTCTTTACCATCATAAGCTGATAAAGTATCATAACCCAAGTTTTGTAAATATATTTTTATAACTTCACCAATATTCTCATCGTCATCAACTATTAGAACCTTTCCTATTGTACCTTCCATAACTAAAACCTCCTAAAATAACTTAAGTTATTTATAATTAAAATTCATCTTTAAAATCTATCTAAGTTTCATATATATTAACATATTTCAATTTAGAAAAATTAAATATCTCAGAAATGTTACAAATTATTCACCGTTATACATACTTGTATACTTAATTTCGCCTCTTAAGCAAGTATGTTTAATCAAATAAAAAAATTTCCACCATAATTTTGGTGGAAATTTATATGTAGCTTAAACTTAATCCTCAAATAATTTACTTACAGATACATCCTCATAAATTCTTTTTATAGCTTCTCCAAATATAGGAGCTACTGGAAGAACTTTTATTTTATCAATTAATTTTTCTTGTGGTAAGTCAATAGTATGTAACATTACCACTTCCTTTATTACTGAGTTTTGTAATCTTTCTATAGCTGGACCTGATAATACTCCATGTGTACAACAAGCATAGACTTCTTTAGCACCTAAATCCATTAATGCATTAGCACCATTAGTTATAGTTCCTGCTGTATCAATCATATCATCAATCATTATACAAGTTTTACCTTTTATTTCTCCAATGATATTCATAACTTCTGAAACGTTTGCTTTAGGTCTTCTCTTATCTATTATAGCTATAGGAGCATGTAATTTATCAGCAAACTTTCTTGATCTTGTAACACTTCCTAAGTCTGGTGATACTACAACAACATCTTCATTATCCCTAAATCCTAATTCAATAAAGTGTTTTGCTAAAAGCGGAACTCCCATTAAATTATCAACTGGAATATTGAAGTATCCTTGAATTTGTGCAGCATGTAAATCCATTGTTAATACCCTATCAGCTCCTGAAGCCGTTAAAATATCTGCAACTAATTTAGCTGTAATTGGATCTCTAGCCTTAGCTTTTCTATCTTGTCTAGCATAACCATAGTATGGCATAACAGCTGTTACTCTACCTGCTGAGGCTCTCTTAAGAGCATCAATCATTATTAATAACTCCATTAAGTTTTTATTGACAGGCTCGTTAGTAGATTGTATTACAAATACATCTCTACCTCTAACTGTTTCATTGATGTTTACTGATATTTCTCCATCGCTGAAAGTTGTTACATTTGCATCCCCTAAAGGTATCGCTAATGTATCTGCAATATCTTGTGCTAATTTTGGATTAGAATTACCTGAGAAAATTTTTATATTTTTTCCGTGAACTTGCATTGTGCAGCCCTCCTAAATTATTTGTCTTTCTTTAACCCCTTATTTTTAACCCAATCTTTAATGATTGTTTGTCTGGCTCTTGCAATTGCTAAAGAATC
This sequence comes from Clostridium sp., assembly GCA_036657335.1. Taxonomy (GTDB): domain Bacteria; phylum Bacillota; class Clostridia; order Clostridiales; family Clostridiaceae; genus Clostridium_D. Next base: position 55,615 of record JAVXGR010000002.1, read on the forward strand.
TTCTGGCACTTCCTTTGTAATAGTAGATCCTGCTGCTGTATACGCATTTTTTCTAACTACCACAGGGGAAATTAAATTGGTATTGCATCCTATAAACGCATTATCTTCAATTATGGTCTTATGTTTACTTTTACCATCATAATTTACTACGACTGTTCCACAACCAAAGTTGCATCCACTACCAACCTCAGCATCTCCAATATAAGTTAAATGTGATACCTTAGTACCATCTCCAATATTAGATTTTTTTATTTCTACAAAATCACCAATTCTAGCTTTTCTACCTATATTACTTTCAGGTCTAATATATGCAAAAGGTCCAACAGTAGTTGATTCTCCTACCGTACTTTGCAGTATAACAGAGCTTTCAATAGTTACATAAGCATCAATTATACTATCTTTTATTCTAGAACCTGGCAATAATATACAGCCTTCTTTAATTATAGTTTTTCCTTCCAATACATTACCTGGATATATAATAGTATCACTACCTATTTGAACATCCACACCTATATATGTATCATTTGGATTTATTATAGTAACTCCATTTTCCATATGTGTTTTGTTAATTCTTTGTCTCATAAGCATTTCTGCATGAGCTAGCTCAACTCTGGAATTTACCGCTGTAATTTCACTTACTGGAACTGTAAAAGCTCCTACCTTCAATCCTTGGGATTTAAGTATTTCTATAACATCAGTTAAGTAATATTCTCCTTGAGCATTATTATTGTTCAAAGAATTCAAATTATTTAATAAAGTTTTTATATCGAAACAGTACATTCCTGAATTAATCTCATTTATCTTAACTTCTTCTTCGTTACAATCTTTAAATTCAACTATTTTCTCTACTTCGCCTAATGAATTTCTAATTATCCTTCCATATTTAGCCGGCTCTTCAATTATTGAAGTTATTACAGTAGCTTTATACTTGCCTTCTTCATGGAAACTGTAAAGTTTATCCACCATATCTTTTGTAATTAATGGACCATCGCCAACAAATACAGCTACAGTTCCATCCTTCTCTCTTAGAAACTCCTCTGCACATATTACCGCATGTCCTGTTCCTAATTGTTTGTCTTGGAATGAGTAATTAACATTTCTTTGCTTGGTTGCTTCCTTAACTTTTTCAGCACCTTTTCCTACGACCACTGTAATTTCTTTTATCCCAGTAGCTCTTATATTGTCAATAACATGGTTTATCATTTCTTTACCACAAATTTTATGAGTAACCTTAGGCATAACTGACTTCATTCTCTTACCTTCACCAGCGGCCAATACAATAGCACTTTTAAACAAATTCAACACCCCAATTAATTTCTAATTTATAATTAGTACTCACATATATTACATCATTAATAATTATTATATTACATTCTATTAATTATTATATTTTATAGTGTATATATTTGCAATATGATGAGTGCTTTTCTTTTATTTTTTATGCTTATTTTAAAAATAAACTTTTTATAAAAAACTTATTATACTAAATTTTACATTTTATATGGCTTTGTATTGTAATATTGTAATTTTCTTCATCAATTATCACAAAGCAAAACAAAACAAGGAAGCATAAGCTCCCTTATATATTTTAAAAATTATCCATTAGTTACAGAAAAATCGCACTCTTTTTCTTCCTGTTCTTGCTTGGATATAACTTTTTCATATTCATTTAAAACAGCTCTTTGTATCTTCTCTCTTGTATCTGCATTAATTGGATGTGTTATATCTTTGAATTCTCCTAATGGTGTTTTTCTACTTGGCATAGCTATAAATAATCCTTCTTTACCCTGTATAATTTTAATATCGTGAACTACAAATTCATTATCAAAGGTAATAGACACTATAGCACGCATTTTTGTTTCCTCAGATATTTTTCTAACTCTAACATCCGTGATTTCCACTTTATGTCACCTCCCCATGTAAACAATAAGTAAGTTAACAACAAAATTACTTAATTGAAACCTAATTACTAAATTTCTATAATTAAGTACTTTTCATTATTAAGTACTTTCTATGATGTGATATTTAGTATTAATAATAATGTCTAACTTCTTAGATATAGTTTCTCTGTATTATTATACCTGTAAAGTTTTGTAATTATTCATCCTAATATTATCAAATAAGAATAGTTTTGTAAAGAAGTATTGCATATTCTGTCTCATTATTACTTATATATTTGTTTTTCAAAAGATGTATTGCCATATATATGTAAAAGAAGCTAATAATCAAATTGATTATTAGCTTCTTTTATATTTTTATTGCTTCTATATCCTGTTGTTTTGTTGTTTTATTAATTTGTCTCCTTATTTCTTTGCTTACTTGCTTTTTTCTTTCCTTCTTTATTTTTTGGGGCATTGTATCTGTTCTTATAGTTTCGTTAGATGGACTTAGTATAGCTTTTCCTGACTCATCTATACCCTTAAATTGAAGTAATGACATATACTCGTTGAATAGTTTTCTCGGAGTGTAAGCATAATCTATAAGCACACCTATGCCTACAAGCTCACATTCAAATTCTTCAAGTAAATTTCTAACCCCCGAAGCTGTTCCGCCACCCTTCATAAAATCATCTACAAATAAGCACTTACTACCTTTTTTTAATGCCTTTTTAGCTAAGGACATAGTTTGGATTTTCTTACTTGACCCTGAAACGTAATTTATACTTATAGTTGATCCCTCTGTAACCTTAGGGTCTCTTCTTACAATTATCAATTTAACTCCTAAAATTTTAGCAACCTCGTAAGCTAGGGCTATACCCTTAGTTTCTATTGTCACTACATAGTCTGTTGCTATACCATTAAACTTAGATGCTATTATGCTGCCTGCCTGTGTTATAACATTTGGATCCGATAAAATATCAGTTATATAAATAAAATCTCCCGGAACCACTCTATCTTGGCTCATCAATACATCACATAATCCATTGACAAATCCAGAACTTTGCTCCTTTGAAACTTCATATATAAACTTAACACCTCCAGCCGCCCCAGATATAGTTTCTATTCTACCCATTGATAACCTAGATAAACTTTCTCTTACAATTACTATATCCTCACTTATAGTAGATTTAGCTGCATTAAGCACCTCTGTAAATCTATTTAAATTAATTATTTTATTTGGATTCTCTATAAGAACTTTTGTTATAGCTGCTATTCTCTGATTTCTATTAAATTTCTGCTCCATTATACTTCTTCTCCTATAACTTTTTCACGAATTTTAACATGGTTTATTTATTCTATTATTCATAGTTTAATATTTAAATTCTTTAATTGTCAATATTATAAGGTATATTTCTATAAATATATTACTTTTCTCATGAATTTAATTGATTTCATAGTTTGAATACATATTTTATATTCATTTCTTCATTATATGTAAATTTTATTATTTTTATATTTTAATGTATTATATTATTATTTTATTGTATATAATTATAATATAATAATTTTATATCTACACAAAGGTATATTCTTTTATTTTAAAAGTATATTTACTTGTTTTTTTGTATACCTATTGGCTTTTTAAGTAAATCACTTTATATTTAAACATATATGTTCTAAAAAGCATTTTTCATTTATATACCTTGGATACTCTATAGAAACAGCTAATTTAGATTATACACTTAATTAGATTTTTTAAATAAACCCATATTGGGTAAAACCATTAAATAAACTTTAATATTACATATATAATACTACATTTTTATAACATTATATATATTTTACCTATTATTAAATTTTTTACCTCAAGGAGGACTAATCTATGTCATTTAATTTTATAGCAGACAAGAATAAAAAAGTTCATTTTATTGGTATAGGTGGAGTAAGTATGAGTGGTCTTGCTGAAATACTTATGCAAAATGGATATCAGGTATCAGGTTCTGATAGATCCGCCTCACCAATTACAGAAAAGCTTTCACATATAGGTGTGAAAATCTATATTGGTCAAAGTGCTGAAAACATACAAGATGCTGATTTAGTAGTGTATACCGCTGCTATATCTCAAGATAATCCAGAACTTATAAGAGCAAAGGAATTAAACCTTATACTATTAGATAGAGCTGAATTTCTTGGCAAAATCATGCAGGGTCACAAATACAATATCTCTGTATCAGGAACTCATGGTAAGACTACTGCAACCTCAATGATATCTCACATAATTTTAGAAGAAGACCTCGATCCTACAATATTAGTTGGTGGAAACTTAGATATCATAAATGGAAATGTCCTTGTTGGACACAGCGAATACTTTCTAACTGAAGGTTGTGAATACAAGGAATCCTTTTTAAAATTCTATCCTCACATAGGCATAATACTAAATATAGATGAGGATCACCTGGATTACTACAAAGACATAAATCATATAAAGCAATCATTTAAAAAATTTATTGATACAATAGATGAGGATGGTTACTTAATAGCTAATGTAGAAGATGAAAATCTACGTGATATATTAGATAATCCCAAATGTAATGTTCTAAGCTTTGGTCTAACACAAGGAACAATTCAGGCTAAAAACATTAGTTATAACCTAACAAACTGTGGTGACTTCGATGTATATACCGGTGATACCTTCTTATTCCATATAAATCTTAGTGTCCCAGGAGAGCACAACATCCTAAACTCATTATCTGCTATTTGTACAGGATTAGCCTTAGGTTTAAATAAAGAATCTATTATAAATGGATTATTGAGCTTCAGTGGAACCCACAGAAGATTTGAAATTAAAGGAACTAAGAATAACATCACTGTTATAGATGAATATGCACATCACCCAACAGCAATAAAAGCAACTATTAAGACAATTTTAAAATATCCACATAAAAAAATATACACACTATTTCAACCTCATACTTACACAAGAACAATACAGCTATTTGATGACTTTACTACATGCTTCAACGGCTTAGATAATCTAATATTATTAGATATATTTCCAGCTCGTGAAAAAGATACAGGCATAGTAAGTTCTCAAATGCTTGGAGATAAGATAAGAGAAACTGGTATGAACTGTATAAATATACACAATTTCAAAGATGCAGTAACCTATTTAAAAGAAAATGCTAAGCCTGGAGATTTAATCTTCACAATAGGTGCCGGTGACCTATATAAAATAGGAGAAGACTTTTTATCAAATTAATTTATTTAATCAATTAATTATAAAAACCCATAGTTATGAGGTGACTTCCTTCTTTATAATTTAAAAGGCACAGTTCTAGAGCATTTTATCATATAGAACTATGCCTTTTTTCTATTATAAAAGCTAATTAGGTATATTAAGATCATTAGACATAATTTTTTTATAAGATAAAAGATACTATTTCTCATATCCCATGAGGAATAGCGAATGAAGGCTTCAATAAACAAAAGTATGTTTATTGAAAATAATTTATTCTTCACTCCTGGTAACATTTCAGCCTTATTGACATATTAATAATTAAGATGTATAATATTTCTTGTACCTCGGGGTGTAGCGCAGTTGGGAGCGCGCGTGGTTTGGGACCATGAGGTCGCAGGTTCAATCCCTGTCACCCCGACCAAAGAGTTATTCTTATGAATAACTCTTTTTATTTTTTTTGTAATATACTCTTCATATTATGGGTAAAATATATAATGTAATGGTATTATTAACATTATGAACTTACTTACATAACTATAGCTTAAGTAAAATTCTATTATTCTCCTAATATATTATGAGGTGACTTTAAATGATTGATAAATATAAATCAATATTCAAAGAATTAGTTCTTTCCTATGATCAAAACAATTTTCATGAAAAATTAGAGCAATTAAAATCAACCACAGATTTAAATGAAGAGGATTTTACAAAACTTATTTCTTCTCTTTGTGGAGTAGAAATATCTCCATCCCCTAATTACAAGGAGGATTTAAAAGATGCAATATCTAATTACTCAAATAAAACAAAAATTGTATCTAAAATACATTCTTGTGCCACTGACTGTATCCCTAGTCCAAATACGGAACTTAGCAATTGCCAAAGTTCATGTCCATTTGATGCAATATTATATGATAAGAAAACAAAGAATACATATATAAATAAAGACGCCTGCACAGATTGCGGTTTTTGTGTAGATGCCTGTAAGCATGGCAATATTTTAGATAAAATAGAATTCATGCCTCTTCTTGAGCTTATACATCAAAACAAAACTGTTATAGCTGCTGTTGCACCAGCTATATCCGGTCAATTTGGTGACACCGTAACCATGGATCAAATGAGAACTTCTTTTAAAAAGCTCGGATTTACAGACATGGTGGAAGTAGCCTTTTTTGCTGATATGCTCACACTAAAAGAGGCCTTTGAATTTAATCATCATATTAAAACCGAAGAAGATTTAATTATTACTTCCTGTTGTTGTCCTATGTGGGTTGGAATGTTAAAAAGAATATATGGAGATTTAGTAAAACATGTAACTCCTTCTGTGTCCCCTATGATTGCTGCTGGAAGGGTTATGAAATATCTGAATCCAGATTGCAAGGTGGTTTTTATAGGTCCTTGTGTTGCTAAAAAGGCAGAGGCAAGAGAAAAAGATCTAATTGGCGATATAGATTTTGTTTTAACATTTCAAGAATTAAAAGAAATATTTGATGTATTAAATATAACTCCTTCAAAACTACCTGAAGACAGATCTATAGATTACGCTTCTAAAGGTGGGAGATTATATGCCCGAACTGGTGGTGTCTCAATAGCTGTGAAAGATGCCATTGAAAGGTTATTTCCTGAAAAGTCAATTTTACTAAAAGCTGTTCAAGGAAATGGAGTTAAAGAATGTAAAGATTTGCTTTCTAAGGCTCAGTTAAAAGAATTAAATGCTAATTTCATAGAAGGTATGGGCTGCATTGGTGGCTGTGTTGGTGGACCTAAGAAAATCATTACCACAGAAGAAGGAAAAGAAAAGGTAGATAACTTTGCAAATGCTTCTAGTATTAAAGTAGCCATAGATAGTCCCTGTATGATGGATTTCCTAAATAAGCTTGGTATAAATTCCATAAAAGATTTCGCTTCCCATGAAAAACTTATAATATTTAACAGAAATTTCTAACTTTGTTCATCCTTAATTATAATATTTAGTGCATACTATTTATTAAGCTAAACTTTTATTTTTGTAGTTCATATTATCTATAGATAAGTTCTCTATAATTATTTATCAGATAAATATTGTTATATTAACTTATCATAAATCCCCCCAAAAATAAGCCTCAACAGGCTTATTTTTTTGCTTTATTATGTTATAATTTATATATTATTTATTCGAAATTTATAGCTATACACATATATATTTCAGTAATTATTCTACAAGGAGTATAAATATGATGAAATTGTTTTTTATATCTGATATTCACGGATCAAAATACTACTTACAAAAGGCACTTCAAAGATACCATGAAGAAAATGCTGATTATATAATTATATTAGGGGATGCCCTTTATCATGGACCTAGAAATGCTTTGCCAAAAGATTATGAACCAAAGGAAGTTTGCCAACTATTAAACAAGTACAAGGATAAAATCATTGCAGTGAGAGGAAATTGTGATAGTGAAGTTGATCAAATGGTACTAAACTATCCTATGATGAGTGATTATTCAATAATCCTTTACAATAACAGGCGATTATTTTTAACCCATGGCCATATATTTAATAAGGATAACTTACCTAACTTAAGTGAAAATGATCTTATAATTCACGGTCATACACATGTACCATTTGCTGAAAAATTTGAAAATATATTTTTAATAAATCCGGGATCAATTTCTATTCCTAAGGAAAATTCCCCACACTCCTATGGAGTTTTAGAAGATAATTTATTTCAAATAAAAGATCTGTTAGAGGGCATTACATTTAAAAAAGTTAACTTAAAATAAAGACTTAGACAAGGTTATATTTAAAGAAGTATACCTAAAACAATACACCAAAGGGAGTGAATTTATGCTAACTAATATAAAAGCTGCCATATTCGATTTAGATGGGACTTTAATAGATTCCATGGGAGTATGGAGGGAAATAGACATTAAATTTTTAGAAGAAAGAAATTTAGAATTACCAGAAACTCTAAAAAAAGATCTCAATACTATGAGTTTTGAATCCGTAGCTATATATTTTAAAGAACTCTTTAATTTACAAGAATCTGTAGAAGAAATAAAAGGTATATGGCTTACTATGGCCTTAGAAATATACCCTAAACTACCTCTAAAACCTGGTGCAAGAGAATTCCTGTTACACCTTAAAAACTCTGGTATAAAACTAGGACTAGCTACCAGTAATACCACAGTCTTATTAGAGGCTGTACTTAAATCAAATGCTATATACGATTTGTTTGATTCTATTACAATTACACATGAAGTAAATAGATCCAAGTGCTTCCCTGATGTATATCTTTTAGCTGCAAAAAAACTAGAGGTTTCCCCTGAAAACTGCTTAGTTTTCGAGGACCTCCTTCTCGCTGTTAAGGGAGCTAAATCTGCAAATATGACTGTGGTTTGTGTTCAAGACGACCATGCAGGTGGTTTAATAGATGATTTAAAATCAGAATCCGACTTTTATATAGAAAGCTACGAAAAATTATTAGACAGTTTGCTTGCTGTAGTTTAAATTCTACACAGTATTAATATTTTTCATTTTCACATATAGAATGAATAGGTATTCTACTTTTAATTTCTATATAGTATTAGCAATTTAGATATAAATAAAGAGTTGAGAATCTTATATTTTATAATACAAGAACTCAACTCTTTATTCTTTATTCTTTATTCTTTATATTCTAAATTCTACATTTTTAAATTCTACATTTTTAAATTTATCTATATATGGCCTTTATAGGATCTAGTTTAGATGCATTATGTGCTGGTATAATACCAAATATGATACCTACTACAACAGAAGTAAGGGTTGCTCCAATGAAACTTCCTATTGTCATAATAGGTTCAAAGGGTAAAAATACACCAACTAGTTTTGAAGCAAGGTACCCCATTAGAATACCTATTAATCCACCTATACATGTAACTACTACGGATTCAAAAAGAAATTGTAGTAATATGCTTTGTGGCTTTGCTCCAATGGCTCTCCTTATACCAATCTCTCTTTTCCTCTCTGTTACAGATACATACATTATATTCATAACTCCAATACCACCTACAAGTAAAGATATACTAGAGACAAAAGCTATAAATGCAGTAATCCCACCTATTACTTCCTCGAAAATCTTAGTTACTTGTTGAGGATCTTCTACTATATATTCACCTTTTAAATCATTATGATTTTTCTCAAGTTGAGACTTTATCTCCAAAACAACATCCTCTTTATTTATACTTGGGTTAACAAAAATATCCACCCCATATATGGGATCATTATTTTCTACTTCCCCAAAATTATCTTTAAAAATATAACTTGAACCAAAAGCTTGCAACATACCACTTGTTTCCTTTAAGATTCCCACTACCTCATAGTTACTTCCATTAATCTCTATAGCTTTTCCTATAGCTTCTTCTTGCACCTCAAATAACTGTTTAGCCGCATCAAAATTTAAAATAACTACATTTTGATCCTTTTCACTTGCTTTAAACTTACGTCCATAGAGTATATCAACGCTATTTTCTTTATAATTATCTAAAAGCATAGTTGTCGTCTTATCAAAATACTTACTTTCAGCAGTTGTTAAATTTATACCTCCCATAGTATTCTTTCTTCTTTCAGCCTTTTCAACACCTTGAATTCTACCAATATCAACTATATCCGCTACATTAAAGAACTCAACTAGTGAGATATCTACATTGAAGTCCTCTGGCTCATAGCTCATACATATTTTATTGGCATCTACTTCTTCAGAAGAGCTAGTCACCTTTACTTTAAGACCATTTCCTATTGAAAAAATAGTTACAACAGCACTAATGCCAATTATTATACCTATCATAGTAAGCATAACCCTAAGCTTATTATATTTTAAATTATTAATTGAAGTTTTAATTAAATTTATAAAGGACATTTTTCATCCACCTTTGTGATTACACCATCTTTTATATAGATAACTTTATTTGCATATCTAACCAAATCCTCATCATGTGTAACCATTACTATTGTTTTATTTTCTTCATTCATACTCTTTAGGATATTCATAATTGCTTCACCATTTTCACTATCTAATGCACCTGTAGGCTCATCTGCAAAGATAACATAAGGGTTGTTAATCAATGCCCTTGCAATAGCTATTCTTTGTTGTTGTCCCCCAGAAAGCTCTGAAGGTAGCATGTTCTTTTTGTCAATTAATCCAACTAAATCTATATACTTTTCCACTCTTTTTTTTCTTTCTTGGGAAGATATATGCTCCCCATAAAGTAGTGGTAACTCAACATTACTAGCTACATTTAAGCTTTCAATTAAATGAAACTGCTGAAATATAAAACCCATATACTTATTTCTAATTTCTGATTTTTTATTTTCATCTAAATTTATTAAGTCCTCTCCCATAAAGTTATATTTTCCACCATCAAAGCTGTCCAGTAAGCCTAATATATTTAATAAAGTGGTTTTTCCACTTCCCGATTTACCCATAATCATTAAAAAATCGCCCTGCTCAATGGTTAAGTTTAAAGATTTTAGAGCTTGGACTTTATCATTCTTCAGTTTATAAACTTTTTCTATGTTCTTCAGTTCTATAAGTTTACTCACAATTATCCCCTTCTTTCATATTATCAGAGGGATTTGTGACTATTTGCTCTTCCTCTTTTATTCCTTCAATTACCCTTACCTCTTCATTATCTAAATCTTCATACTTTACTTCTACCTTGACTAATTTATTGTCAATATTCTTAAATACATAATGCTTCCCTGATTCTGATATAATTGCTTTTTTAGGAACTTTTACTATATCCTCAGATAACTTAGCTATTGCTTGAATATGAAATCCATTAGTGGCACCCTCTTGAGAGTCAAGCTCTATCCTTACTTCATAACTGGATATATCCACTCCACCTGTTGACATAGCAGCAGCTCCAGCCCCCTCTACAGGTCTACTATCTACAAAACTTATCTTTCCTTTTAGGGTTTTATTAGTTGGTAATACATTTATTTCCACTACTTGATCTACATCTAGCTTTAAAAGCTCTTTTTCCCCTACTATACCTCTAACATATAATTTGCTATCCTCAATTATCATAAAAGGTGCACCAGGATTTTTATCTTCATCTTTTAAAATAACATTTCCATCATTGGGAGATTCCACACTATAATATTCCTTTTCCTTTAAAGCTTTTAACTGTTCATCTAAGGATGTTATTTGTGTATCAGTTGTGTCTATCTGCTCATTTATGGCTTCAATTTGTGACTCTATACCAGCAAACAAATTATTGTTCACATCCCCGCCACCCTCTATTTTCCCTAATAAATCTTCCTTATTTAACTCTGCTTTATTACTAGCTAGTTCTTTCTCTGCTTTCTCCTTTTTACTTAGGAGTCCCTTTTTCTGTTTTGTAATTGCACTTTTTTGACTTATAATTTGAGCAATTTGTTCTGTTATTTGTTCATTTTTATAGGTGAAAAGAACCTCACCCTTCTGTACAGATTGGCCATTTTCTACCTTAACCTCATGAACTTTTCCCTTTAATGAGTCAATATAAATTGTTTCACTATTTTTTGGAATAATCTTTCCATTTATAAATACCTTTTCCCTAGACTTTATATCTACTATTTGCGGTTTTGCATTCTTAACTTGTATGAAATTATTCTTTTCAATGAAAAAACTTCCACCTACTACTATCAAGCTACCTGCTATTATAATAGCACCTACTACTATATTTTTTTTCAACTTATATACCTCCATCTCTTAACAAATCCTATATTTCCATAAATTTATTTCTATAAATGTAAACCTTAATCACACATTAAATCATGGTAAATAATATAAACTTTGAATCATTATTACAAAGTAAGTATAACTATATATTTTTTCAACTTCAAGTTTTTGTGTTCCCTATTTTTTTACATGCTTCGCTATTATTCTATTATGTCTCCTATTTTTTTACATGCTTTCTCGAATAATTCTATTTTCAATACAAATAGGAACTATCTCTGTAATATCCTTTTTAGTACAATAATCTAAATCCTCCATATATCCTAGCTCTATCATCCTCTTGTAATGTTTTGCCTCTTTAATAAAGCTCTTAATATCTTTATTATTTCTATAAACATATAAGGCTGTATATGCAATATCTGAAAGCTCCATATTTTTATCTCCCACAAGTTCACATAAACAATCTGTTATATATCCACCGCATATAAAGTCATCCATGGAGAACTCTCCTGCTGTACCTGCATTAACAATTACAACATCACTTTTAAGCTCCATAAGTTTTCTAGCCACAGCCTTAGCATTTATCATGGCCCCTATGAGAATATCCTTAGCACATTGGCTACCTTTAATAGCTCTAGTACCGTTACTAGTAGTAATTATAAGAGTTTTCTCCCTAACTAGCTCATATGTATATTCCAAGGGTGAATTAGAGCAATTAAATCCCTCTATCTTTAAAGCCTTTCTCTCTCCACCTAGTATTGCATTATTATTCATACTCTCACTAATATCCCTAGCCTCTTCAATAGAAGTAACAGGAATAACATCCTTACACCCATTTATAAAAGCCGTGACAATAACAGAAGTAGCTCTGAGCATATCAATAACTACAACTGATTTATCCCCTAATTTTCTTCCATTAATATAATCTGCTGAAATAACAAAATCAACTTTCATACTATAATCCCCCATACAGAAATTTTGCCGCAATAACCTATATTATTTACTTGTGAATTACTTCATACTTAATTTTATTTTCTGAATTTGCTATATATAAGATGCTTCAAATCCTAAATCTTCTTAAAGTTCATACCTTGATATAATCCTTCATTCTTCAACTTATCATCTATAGCATTTAATACTTCCCATTTTTTAAGACTCCACATAGGTCCTATCAATAGACTTCTTGGAGCATCTCCTGTTAATCTATGTACTACCATTTCCTCAGGAAGCCTTGTAACCGCTTCACATATTAAATCTACATACTCATCCTGTTCCATAAATTTAAGCTTACCACTATTATAAAGACTAACCATTGGGGTATCCTCCATCAAATGAAGAAGATGCATCTTTATACCTTGGATTCCCACATGTGATAAATAATTAATTGTTTCTAATATCTCCTCTTTACCCTCACCAGGAAGTCCAAAAATACAATGTCCAACCGCATCTATATTTCTATGATTTAAATTCTTTACAGCCTCAGTAAATGTTTCCGTGTCATATCCTCTATTAATTAATTTTCCAGTTGTATCATTAGATGTTTGAAGCCCAATCTCTACCCACACATAAAGCTTCTTGCTATATTCTTCTAATAAATCTAAGACTTCTTTATCTAAACAATCAGGCCTAGTTGCAATTGCAAGTGCAACGACACCCTCTTCATTTATAGCCTCATCATACTTTTCTCTAAGTATCTCAACAGGTGCATATGTATTACTGTATGCTTGAAAATAAGCTATGTATTTATCTCCATTCCACTTTTTACCCATCATCTTCTTAATATCTATAAACTGATTGGAAATAGAGAAGTTTCTATCTCCTGCAAAGTCTCCCGACCCTCTCTCACTACAGAATATACATCCTCCCTTAGCCACTTTTCCATCTCTATTAGGACAAGAAAATCCAGCATCTAAGGATATCTTAAATACCTTTTCTCCAAATTTCTCTCTTAAAAAATGATTTAAATTGTGGTACCTCTTATCTCCCCACATATTGCTCATAAGTACACCGTTACGTAAAACTTATAAAAAGTTATAAAACAACTTTAATGTTTACTTTCTTCATCATACCTTTTACATTTAAATCTTCTAAAGCTATAAACTCTGGTTCTCTGTTTATAATTTTAGTAGTTACTTTATTCATATAATCAGTACAAATCCCTGTCAGTCCTTTATTTAATTTTAAAAGTTGTTTTTCTATTTTTATAATATTGCTTGTTCTTACATAACATACTCCTTTTTTTATTTATTAAGTATTTATTAGATACTTTACGTTGCAATCTACGTTTCTTTTTCTTTAACTTCTTAATTTGCTTTGTTAATATTCTTATAAATTACTCCAGTTGAACATATTGCTAACTCCTTGATACCTAAGCCAATACCAATAACTGAGTAAATTTTTACTTCTGATATATTTTCTAAAATACATTGTTAATTTTACTTATTTAATATTATAACACATATGTAAATCTTCAATTCCTTATAAAGTTCCTACTATAGAATACGTAGTAGTTTTACCCATTAATCTATAAAATGCCTATATATATTTATAGAAATTAAAATTTTTATCTCACTTTACTCATTATTTCTACTTAAGATTAATATGTATTTACTATATATTAATTTTATAGGAGGTACCTTAATTTGAAACAAAGCTTTTCTATGGTATTAAAACTTGCTGCTGTCTTCATAGGAACATTGGTTGGTGCTGGACTAGCATCTGGTCAAGAAATAACTCAATTTTTCACTACATATGGTGTAAAAGGATTTATAGGAATTGCCATCTGTTGTTTATTGTACATACCAGTATGTTCTATGATAGTTGTAATAAGTAACAAGTATAATCTTAAATCTTATACAGGATTAATTCAAATAGTTAGCCCTGGACTTCTTGGTAAATTAACCTCAATATTCATGAGTATTTTTCTTGTATGTTCCTCAGCTATAATACTAGCCGGGAGTGGAGCATTACTTCATCAATACTTTGGTATTCCAAAATTTATAGGAATCACCATAATGACCTGTGTAGCACTATTTACATTATTAAAAGGAAGTAGTGGACTTATAACTATAAATTCCTTTATAGTGCCTTCCCTAATAACTGTAATTACTACTATTTTTATTTTGTACCTAGTATTTTGTAAAAATATAGTTACCATTGAAAATATTACGAATTTACCCATTGCTAAAACCCAAATCATTCCCGCTCAATGGTTTATCTCTGCCTTACTTTATGGTGGATTTAACGTGCTTTGCTGTAGTGGGGTTTTAGTTCCTTTAAGCACAGAAATACGAAACAATAAAGTACTTATTTCTGGGATAACCTTAGGAGCTATAGGACTTACTGCCCTATGCCT
The DNA here is from genome assembly GCA_036657335.1 of Clostridium sp. GTDB lineage: Bacteria > Bacillota > Clostridia > Clostridiales > Clostridiaceae > Clostridium_D. The sequence goes on from JAVXGR010000002.1 coordinate 70,770, forward strand.
TATGATCAACTTAATGCTTGCACTTAACATCCCATTTATATTTAAATATGATATTCCTCTTTTATACGTAGCCCAAAGATTTACTGAAGTAGTTCAAATAGCTTTGCTACTTATAATATGGTGCGAAATGTTCTCAACCGAAGTATCAGACATATATAGCCTCGGAAAAACTATAGAACAAAAATTTAAAATACCATATAAAAAAGCAATATTTCTAGTATACTGTTTCTCTATACCTATTTCACAAATAGGCTTCAAAGAGCTAATAACTATACTATACCCATGCTTCGGTGTGATAAGTTTAATATTTGTAGCACAAATTATAATTTTCTATAGAAGAAAATGTAGATAATTTTCTGTTTTTGCCATTTAGTTGTTGAACTTACTTATTAGCCTACAAAAAAATTCTTCCACAAAGACATCTTTAATTTGTCTCCTTATATTTACTCATTTAAGTATTAATTAAAATTTACTTTAGTTAATAAGAAAGGGCTTAGGTTATTATATAATATTCCCTAGGTCCTTTAATTATTTTCCCATCATATAACCTTTAGATAAATCTTCAAACATATACTCCCACATCATCATAATTTACCCTTTGAATTCCACCCTATATTTCTTCTCTTTCATTAGTATTAGTATCAGTTATACCTTTTTAGAGTACTCTCATGTAAAATTGTCTTTTCCCCTCTAAATCTTTTCGTCTTCAGCTTGAACTTTACATGTTTTTCTAATAAACTATTTATTAATAAAGAAAATTAGGAGCGATTATATGAATTATCTAAATTTAAAACTCTTACAACCATGTGTTGTTTGTCCTAGACAGTGTATGATAAATAGATTAGAAAATAAAATAGGTTTTTGTAAATCCACTGATAAAGTTAAAATAGCTTTAGTATCTCTTCATCATTGGGAAGAACCATGTATTTCTGGAGAAGAGGGCTCAGGTACCATATTTTTCTCCGGTTGTAATCTTAATTGTGTATTTTGTCAAAACCATGATATAAGTCAAGAAGGCATTGGCTATGAAGTGACTATAGAGGAACTTTCAGATATATTTATTGAGCAGGAAAGTAAAGGAGCCAACAATATAAACTTAGTAACACCAACACACTATGCACCACAAATAATAGAAGCCATAACCCTTGCTAAAAAGAAAGGCTTATCCCTTCCTATTCTTTATAATTGTAATGGATATGAAAGCCTAGAAACCTTAAATTTGCTTAGAGGATATATAGATGTATTCCTACCCGATTTAAAATACTTCAAAGATAACTATGCTATAAAATACTCTAAAGCCCCAAATTATTTTAAAATAGCTTCAGCAGCTATTGAAAAAATGTATGCCATTGTTGGAGTACCTAAATTCAACAAAAAAGGAATTATTGAGAAAGGAGTTATAATACGTCACCTGATGCTCCCTGGACTACTATTTGATTCTAAAAAAATCATAGATTATATTTATAAAACCTTTGGAGATAATGTGTATATAAGCTTAATGAATCAATACACCCCTATGTTCAAAGTTAAAACTCATGATGAGTACAAGGAAATAAACAAAACCCTAAATCCAAAACATTACGACAGCTTAATAGATTACTGCCTTGAACTAGGCATAACCAAAGCCTTCATCCAAGACCACGGAACCAACACCGAATCCTATGTGCCCAAATTTAAGTAAGCCTCTAAATCTTTAATTTAGTCAGGCAAACTTACTCATTTGAAGGTAGTGACGTGATTTAACACTTTCATCATTTAAATTGTACCCTCGGCAAACTTACTCATTTGAAGGTAGTGACCATGAGTTTACTTATGTAAAAACCCAATGCTTCTGCTATTAGAAGCATTGGGTTTTATTATTCTTTAAATTATAAATCATAACTCATTTGTGCTTGTATATCTAATGTGGTTTTCCACTATTTTTCTTCTCCCCCCATGAATTGAATCATATTGTTATAAGCCTCTTTAATCCAATTCTTACAACTATCTATTAATGACTCCTCTTTAAAATTCTTTTCATCTTCCACCTTAACTGTTGAATCCACTTCAGATTTCACCTTAGAATCAGAGGAATTCTCCACCTCTGACTTAGTTGGAGTTTCCTCTTCTGGTTTAGTTAGTTTTTCTACAACAGGTTTAGTTGTCATGTCTTCATCCACACCACCAAATTCAGAAATCCATACTGAGATACTACTCATAGCTGATTTAATCCAATCTAAACAGCCATTTATAAATCCTGACTCTTTAAAATCTTTTCCCATTATCTCTAATTTATTTTTGAAGTCTTCGCTAGCTTTAGCTAGAGTATCTTTTAATTCATCATATTTTAAATCTAAAGAACTTATCTCTTTCATAAGTTTAACTACCTTTGCTCTAGATTCCTCTGTCAAAGGCACATCATATTTGTTAGATACCGAACTTACTATAGCATAAATAGCCTTCTCACTCTTTGGTTGTTCCTTTATAACTTTAGTTTTTATCTCATTCATTAGAGTTGAAGCTTCAGTATCACCTATCTCTTTTGATAATCCTAAAGTTGTTTCAACTTCATTTTGTGAGGCTATCTTTTGTTTTAATGATATCTCATATCCACCAACATCTTCTACCCCTTGTAAAATTCCAGACAATGCAGAAGTTCCACTTACCGGGAAAGGAGAACTTACATTTACATTAGCACTAGTTATGCCCGAAGTTATAAGAGCATTTATCAACATACTCTCAGTTACCTCAGTTAAATTATTAACTTTTACTTGGATACCAGTGGAATTTTTCTTGTCTAGACTAGGCTCAGTTAATTCTACATATGCACTAGAGTAGCACCCACCTCTTCTATTCTCTGGATCCTTGGGATCTAATCCTAATTGCTTTATAATAGTATCATGAGTTACATATATAGTAGTGGTGTCCTTTGGAGCTTTAAAATATTTCAATAATGTCTGCTCTTGAGAATCTGTAAGACTCTCACCAAACACTAATATGTTTCCAGTATCCCTTTTAGGCTTGTCTGCATATGCAGTACCACCAAATGAAAATGCAATTAGTATTGCTACTGACACTGATAGAATTCTTGTTTTATTTATTTTCATAATATCCCTCCTTGTATGATGTAGTTAGAACATTTGATAGAAAACTAAATACTTTTCTAACGAATATTATAATCACTCTCATTATTTAATATTCTTATTTATACTTCTTGTCTCATACCTCTTGGTATGCTACTCATTTCATAATTTTATATAGTTTTCTATTTAAATTCCTTTAAAGGAACTTAGGCAAATTAAATATATCCTGTATAATACTCCTGAATAGAAGATAGATGTAATCCCCCTGGGAAGTTTTCCAAAACTTATACCCGCGAATAAGCGTATCATTCCATCAGGTAGAATTCTATGTTTAGCTGGTTGGGTTTCTCTTTGGGAATTACCCGTGTCACAAACAAGGTTATAGACTAACTAATAGATTGGAATTTCTATTCTATCTCAAATTTTAATTAAAGGAGATATATACAATGCCTAAATTTTTAAATAGTCCTACTGTCGGAATTGATGTTTCCGCAGATTTCTCTTTTGTTGCAATACTTACTCCAAACGGTGATATCTATAAGAAAGCTTTCAGAATAGATCATAATGTTAAAGGCTTCAACTACTTATTTGAACAAATAAAAAAAGTGGAAGAAGAGTTTAA
>JAVXGR010000003.1:0-57836 GCA_036657335.1 Clostridium sp.
AGAAATAATAATTGCTCCATCCAACTATGCCAGTAGCCAATTATGTTCTGATTGTGGTAATAAATCAAGTCAAACTAAAGACTTGTCTTGTAGGACTTATATATGTCCAGTATGCGGAATGATAATGGAAATAGATATAAATGCAAGTAAAAATCTACTAAAACTAGCAATGTAATATGAGATATATTGTTAGAGAGGTTGGAGTGACCTTGATAGCTTGGGTAAACTTGCTACAGTAGTAGTATTGACAAAGAAGATCGGTGAGTAGTTCACATAATAAGAGAAGTTCTAATGCTGGGTAGAAGAGTAGTAGGTTTCTATGAAAGCTTATAATAACTACATCATACAAGGGAGGATTTAATATGAGTGATATTATTGATTTTGAGCAATTGAAAAATAAGGTTAAGGATACAGATATAGATAAATTTGAAAACTACATGCAAAATATGTACGTGTCTATGTCACAAGGTAAATTAGATATGTTAGAGTTTTCTAAAGAAATACAAAAATATATGAAAGACAATAACATATCAAACGAGAAACTTTTAAATATTCAAGAGAAACTTATGGGACGTTATGGTCTAGAAATGACTGATGTCTATGATCAAATGAAGGATATGGGAATTGATACATCAGCTATTTCAAATAAAAATACAGACTATGAATCTATGAGGAAAACAATGGGGTTTTATGATAAATATAAAGAGAGAATAAAAATGAAGCCTTTTACAATATATACTATAAAAAATCAAATTAATGATCTGGAAATATTCATAGAGGAAGAAAACGTAACATTAAGAAGTCTTAAGAAAATAGACTTAGGGGATGTGGCACTAAATGAGTTTTTATGTTCTTATAAAAAGTGTTTAAACAATAAAGCCTTGAAGATATGTATATGTGATGGTATGTATGAATATTAATGTGAAATAAATATACAAATAAAATACTATAACATGTAATACGATACAAAATAACAGATAAGTGAAAGAAGCAAACCACTTTGAAAATCTTCAAAGTGGTTCTTTTTTGGGAGGATTTATATGGATAAACTTAAGAAAAAATTTGGAGAAATATTTAATGATAAAAGGTTTTATAGAAAGTTATTGTTCCTGTCAGTGCCCATTGTAATGCAAAATTTAATTACATCATCTTTAAATATGTTGGATACAATGATGATAGGAAGTTTAGGAGAGGTGGAATTAGCAGCAGTAGGTATAGCTAATCAATATTATTTTCTATTTAGTTTAATTATTATGGGGATAAGTTCTGGAGCCTCGGTTTTTATATCTCAGCTTTGGGGTAAGAAGGACAAAGTAAATATAAAAAAGACTTTAGGTATAGGCGTAATGAGTGGAATATTAATATCTTTAGTATTCACATTTGTTGCAGTAGCAATGCCAGAAAAAATTATTGGTATTTTTAATACTGATGCAAATGTTATTAAGATAGGAAGTGAATATTTAGTTATAGCTTCAATAAGTTATATATTCACATCTATTACCTTTAACTATGCAGCAGCATCAAGAAGTGTAGAGGATACTATAGTACCCATGCTTGGAAGTTTTGTAGCACTTTGTTTAAATGGAATTTTAAATTATGCCTTGATATTTGGGAAATTAGGAGCACCCGCCTTGGGAGTGAGTGGTGCAGCTATAGCTACAGTAGTTGCTAGAGTTGCAGAGACCATAATAATTATAGGATATATATATATTAAAAAAGGCATACTAGCAGCAAGATTACATGAAATGTTTAATGTATCATTAAGTTTAGTGAAAAAGGTATATGTAACCATTACTCCAGTACTTTTAAATGAGGCTTGTTGGGGACTTGGAAATGTAACCTATGCTGTTATATATGGAAGAATGGGAACCTATGCAACGGCTTCTGTTCAAATATGCTCTACAGTACTTAATTTATTTATGATTGCTACTTTTGGACTAGCTAATGCCTCTGTAGTTGTTATTGGTAAGGAAATTGGATGTAACAATGAAGAAAGAGGAAAGTTGTATGCTATAAGATTATGCGCTACCTCAGTAATTATGGGAGTATTTTTAGCGGTGATATTGGCTGTCAGTGCAGAATCAATTCTTTCTATATTTAAGGTATCTAATAGAGCTTATTATAATTCTATTAGAATATTATTATTTTATGCCTTTGTAATGCCTATAAAGGTTTATACAGGAATTATGATAGTAGGTATTTTGAGAGGTGGTGGAGATGCTAAGTTTGGCACCATACTTCAGGGAATAACCTTATGGGGAATAGGTATACCATTATCCTTTATAGCAGCCTTTGTATTTAATTTAGAGGTATATGTTGTTGTGGCTATTACTGGTATTGAGGAGATAATAAAATTAATATTTATTAATAGAAGATTTAAATCAAATAAATGGATCAATAATGTAATAAATGATATAGAATTGTCAAAAAATATGGGTTAATATGAAGGAATTTTAAAATTCTATTAAAGATATGAGTTCATATTAAGTACTTTAGAAATTGCGTTAAAGAAAAAAGTTAATATGTTATATTTTAAAAATATCAAAACTTAATCTTGGAGGATTTATTTATGATTAAATTATATAATGATTGGGATAAGTTTTTAGAAATTGAAGAAGAAAAAGATTATTATTTAAAGTTACGAGAATTTCTTAATGAAGAATATGCTAGCAAAACTGTATATCCACCTATGAATAATATATTTGAGGCTTTAAAAGTTACAAGTTATAATGAAACTAAGGTGGTAATTTTGGGGCAAGATCCCTATCATGGGGAAAATCAAGCTCATGGAATGGCTTTCTCTGTAAATATTGGAGTTAAGACTCCACCATCACTATTGAATATTTATAAAGAGTTGCAAAGTGATTTACACTGTTACATACCTAATAATGGATATTTGATGAAGTGGGCAACTCAAGGAGTATTGCTTTTAAATACTGTTTTAACTGTAAGAGATGGAGAAGCTAATTCACATAAGGGAAAAGGATGGGAAAGCTTTACTGATGAGATTATTTCAATATTAAATACTAGAGAAGAACCAGTAATATTTGTTTTGTGGGGAAATAATGCAAAGGATAAGATAAAGTTAATAACTGATAAAAGGCATATTATTTTAACCACAGTTCATCCAAGTCCACTATCAGCAAGTAGAGGTTTTTTTGGATGCAAGCATTTTTCTAAAATAAATGCTGCATTAATTGAAATAGGAAAAGAACCTATTCAGTGGCAGATAGAAAACATATAGAATATTTTGGAATGAATAAAAAAGCATATAAAGAGAGAATACTTTGAATGAGGTATTCTTTTTTTCTTTTTATATAATTAAAATAAATAGATTATAAATGCATAAGGATAAAATAATACAAAGGAGGAATGAAATGAATAGGTTCATAGGAATATTAGGAATAATTATATTTTTGTTAATTGCTTACTTAATATCATCTGATAAAAGAATGATAAATTGGAGATTAATAACTATAGGAATGGCATCGCAAGTGGTATTTGCATTAATAATTTTGAAAATACCTATTGGTCAAAGGTTTTTCCAAATTGTAAGTAATGGAATTACAAAGTTACTTGGTTATGGTAGCGAAGGCGCTTCATTTGTATTTGGAGATTTATTAGATACGAGTAAAATAGGATTTGTATTTGCTGTTCAGGTATTGCCAACAATAATTTTTTTCTCGGCTTTAATGAGTGTGCTTTATCATTTAGGAGTAATGCAAAAGGTAGTAGGGGTTATTTCTAGAGGAATTTCAAAATTATTAGGAACTAGTGGTGCAGAAACTTTATCTGCTGTTGCTAATATATTTGTAGGACAAAATGAAGCGCCCTTAATGGTTAAGCCATATATAGAAGCTATGACAAAATCAGAATTATTTTCTGTTATGGTTGGTGGTATGGCTACAGTTTCTGGTGGGGTAATGGCAGGTTATGTAGCTATGGGTGTGAGTGCAGGACATTTATTAGCAGCTAGTGTCATGGCTGCTCCAGCTAGTTTAGTTGTATCCAAGATGATGTTTCCAGAGATCAATGTGCCAGAAACAAAGGATAATATAAAGATAAATACAGAAAAAACAGCATCCAATGTAATTGAAGCAGCAGCAAATGGTGCAGCAGAAGGGGTTCAGCTTGCCATTGCTGTAGGTGGTATGCTAATAGCCTTTGTAGCTTTAATAGCATTAATAAATGCATTGTTAGGATTTTTGGGTGGGTTTATAGGTATGGATTATTTAAGTCTAAACTGGGTATTTGGTAAATTGTTTGCTCCAGTGGCATATTTAATGGGTGTACCAGGTGTAGATATATCAGTGGCAGGAGATCTATTAGGACAGAAGGTTGTACTAAATGAATTCGTTGCATACTCAAGTTTAGGGACAGTTATGTCAGCTAATATGATAACGGAAAAAACTATCGTTATATTAACCTATGCACTTTGTGGATTTGCAAATTTTAGTTCAATTGCAATTCAAATAGGTGGCATTGGAGGTCTTGCGCCAAAGCGAAAATCAGATATTGCTAAATTGGGATTAAAAGCAGTTTTAGGTGGCACCTTAGTTACATTTATTACAGCAACCTTAGCAGGACTACTATTCTAATATATAAGAAAAAGTTATTCAAGGATGGAAGAGTTCTTATAAAGTATAAGGAAAATTTTTCTAAAATCTATAATAAAAATGATACAAGTAAAATTAACTTAAAAGACACTGTAATTTAGAAAAAACAATAAAAAGGATACATTAAGGTTACAGTGGATATAAGTCATTGAGTAGAAAAAAAAGCTATGATATAATGAAAGAAACTTGAAAATATATTATATTTAAGGAGAGAACGGAATGAAAAAGATTATGACAGTATTTTTAGCGATTGCTACTATTTTTACATTAGTTGGATGTGGGACATCAAAGAATGAAGTAAAAGATGTACCAACAAAAGATTTACTTGAGGCTGTTGCGGCTAAGGTAGAAGTTAAACTAGTTCCACCTTTTGAGGGCGAGAATATAGAGGAGATATACGGATTAAAAGCTTCTGATTATGATGAGTTAGAAATACGTAAATCACCTATTAATGTTCAAGCAAATGAAATAATAATTGTAAAAGCTAAAGAAGGAAAAGTTGATGCAGTAAAGAAATCTTTAGAAGACCATGGTAAAGCAGTAGAACAACAATGGGCTACATACTTACCAGACCAGCATGAAGTTACTAAGGCAAGGATTATAAATACTATGGGTAATTATGCTTACTTAATAATAGATGGTAATGCTAAGGACTTAGATACTATAATCAAAGACAAATTAAAGAAATAAGGTTGATATTTAATTCGTATTATAAAAAACAATAAAGCTTATTTTGAATAGCATAAGACTATATCAAAATAAGCTGTTTTTATGTGAGGAGAAGGCAATGGTTTTTAGTAATCTTTTATTTTTAACAATATTCTTGCCCTTAACAATTATATTATATTACATAGCACCTAAGGGGCTAAGAAATTCAGTTTTATTTTTTGTAAGTTTAATATTTTATGCATGGGGAGAACCAATATATGTAGTAATTATGCTTTTTTCTACACTTGTAGATTATACCCATGGCCTTTTAGTTGAAAAGTTCAAAGATACACCTAAAAAGGCTAAGCTAGTTGTAATATCCTCAATGATTATAAATTTATCATTATTAGGATTTTTTAAGTATACTGATTTCTTCATTAATAATATGAATTTATTGTTTGGCAGTAATATACCCTTGCTAAATTTGGCATTACCAATTGGTATATCTTTCTATACATTTCAAACAATGTCATATACTATAGATGTTTATAGAGGTGATGCCAAGGCTCAGAGGAATATCATTTCATTTGGAGCCTATGTTTCATTATTTCCACAACTGATTGCAGGACCTATAGTTCGATATAAGACTATAGCAGATCAGTTAGATAGTAGACATGAAACTATTGATGGTTTTGCAGAGGGCATAGATAGATTTATAATGGGACTTGGAAAAAAGGTTTTACTTGCTAATAGCATAGGATTATTATGGAATGAAATTTCAATTAAAAGTTATGGAGAGTTAACAGTTGTAGCGGCGTGGTTAGGTATTATAGCATTTACTTTTCAAATATACTTCGACTTCAGTGGATACTCTGATATGGCTATTGGGTTAGGAAAGATGTTTGGATTTACATTCCTTGAAAACTTTAATTATCCATATGTATCAAGAAGTATTACTGAATTTTGGAGAAGGTGGCATATTTCACTTGGAACTTGGTTTAGAGAATATGTTTACATACCTTTAGGTGGAAATAGAGGTGGAAAATTCAAGTTTTACAGAAATATAATTATCGTATGGTTTTTAACGGGATTCTGGCATGGATCAAATTGGAATTTCATATTTTGGGGATTATATTTTGGGGTTATACTTATAATAGAAAAAAGATTTTTACTTAAATACCTAGAAAATGGTAGTAGGGTTATTTGCCATATTTACACAATGTTTTTAGTTATTATAGGATGGGTTTTATTTTCTTTTGATAACTTAGTTAATTTAAAAAAATATTTAATGGCTATGTTTGGAATTGGAGATATAGGTTTTATTAATAGCGAGGCAGTATATTATTTATATACAAATGGCATTTTATTTATAGTTTTAATTATAGCATCAACTCCTTTTATAAAAAATATTTCTAAAAAAATTAAAGAGGAAAATATTAAGTTATATTGTGTATTAAAAAATATAATAATGGTTGTAATTATATTTGTAAGTGTGGCTTATTTGGTTGATGCAACATATAATCCATTTTTATATTTTAGATTTTAAGGAGGATTTAATTATGAAACTATCTAATAAAATAACAACTTTAATCTTTCTTATATTCATTTTTGGAGGATTTATCATAAATAGCATTGTTCCAAGTAAAGAATTTTCAGAGGAAGAAAATAGAGTTTTACAGCAGAGACCAGAATTTAGTTTTGAAGATTTAGAGTCAGGAAAATACACAGCTGATTTTGATAATTATGTTATGGATCAATTTGTATTTAGAGATTTTTGGGTGGGGATTAAATCAGATTTAGAGTCACTTAGAGGTATGAGGGAGAACAATGATGTATTTAATGCTAAGGATGACTATTTATTGCAAGCTTATAAAAAGGTAGATAGTGAACTTTTAGATAAAAATATAGAAAGCGTTAATGGGCTTAAGGAGAGTAACTCTGATATACCAGTTAATTTGATGGTAGTGCCAACAGCTACGGAGGTTTTAAGTGAAAAATTACCATATGGTGCACCTAATTATAGTCAAGAATATGTGCTTCAATATATAAGAAAAAAGTTAAATGAGGATATTAATTTTGTGGATTCTAAAAGTGTATTAGATGAGCATAGGGATGAAGAAATATATTATAGAACAGATCATCATTGGACATCATTAGGAGCTTATTATGGATATAATGCTGCATCAAAATCTATGGGATTTAAACCTTATGCCTTAGATGATTTTGAAAGAAGAATTTTAAGTGATAAATTCTATGGAACATTATATTCAAAGTTTAATAACAAAAGAGTAGAACCTGATAAGGTTGAGGCTTTTAGGCTTAAAAATAATTTAAAGCACAGCTTGTATTATGTAGACGAGGATCAAAGATATGATGGATTATATAGAGAGGAATTTTTAGAAAAAAAAGATAAGTACTCTGTATTTTTAGGTGGAAATCATAGTGAGGTGGAAATAACTACTGATATTAAGGATGGCAATAAAAGCGATAAAAAACTTTTAGTTATTAAGGATTCCTATGGTCATAGTATGGTTCCTTTTTTAGCTAACCACTATGAGGAGATTGACATGATAGATTTAAGGTATTATAAGAAGGATATTAATAAGTATATTGATGAAAATCATATTGATGAAGTTTTAGTAATTTATAATGCTGATAACTTTACCACTGATAACTTTATTAAGAGGCTTTCGTAAATTCCATATTATTATAAAACTTAACTAATCTTAAATTTTATGATAATATAGTTATGTAAAACAAAAGATTATATATCTTTATAGATATTGTTTGGAGGAAGTAATGGACTTAAGAGAATTATATTTAAATGGAATGAGCTATGAAGAATACTTAAATTCAAAGGGTGAAGCAGAAAAACTAAAATCAGAAAAGGTGTATAATGAATTAAATGTAAAAGAAGAGAATATTGAAAGAATTAAAGCTGTAAATAGAGAGATAAATATACTTGCTTTTGCAGAAATATGGTGTCCAGATTGTATTATAAATGTACCAGCATTAAAAAAAATTAGTAAAGTAAATTCTCTTATTCAGTTTACTATAATTGGTAGAGAGGGAAACGAAGTTTATCTAGAGGATTATAAAGAGGAGGGAAAAGCAAAGGTTCCTACATTTATTGTAATGAATAGCTGCTATGAAGTTTTAGGTGCATTTATAGAAAGACCAAGAGTTATAAAAGATATTGAGGTCTGTGGTGATCAAGTTAAGGTAATAGTAGAAAAGAGGAATTATAGAGCGGGAAAATATATCAATGAATGTATAGAAGAAATTTTGGATATAATTAGTTAATAGATTTAAAACTATAATGATGGTTTTATATTGTTATAGTTTTTTTGTGGGGTAAATAAAAGTTATATATTGGGGAGGAAAGTAGTTATGGAATTGGGTATAGATAGTAGAAAGAGTTTTTTTAAGAGTATGATTACCTTGGCCTTACCGATAACCTTACAAAATTTAGTTTCATCATCATTGAATATGGTTGATACTATGATGATTGGTAAATTAGGGGCTAATGAAATAGCCGCAGTTGGTCTTGCAAATCAGTTTTATTTTCTATTTTCATTAATAATTTTTGGTGTGAGTAGTGGTTGTGCTATTTTCATATCACAATTTTGGGGTAAGGGTGATAGAAAAAGCATTAAGAGGGTACTAGGAATATCCCTTTTAATAAGTAGTGGTATAGGGGTAGTATTTACTATTTTAGCTGTGATTACCCCTGGTATGATAATGAAATTTTTCACAGAAGATGCTGTGGTAATAGGACTAGGAAAAGAATATTTAATTATTACAGGATTAAGTTACATAGTAACAGCTATAAGTTATACTTATTCCTTTGCATCAAGAAGTGTTGGACAACCCAAACTGCCACTATTCACAAGCACTGTTGCACTGATTTGCAATACGGTTTTGAATGCTATTTTTATCTTTGGATATTTCGGGTTTCCTGCAATGGGAGTAAAAGGAGCAGCTATTGCAACTTTAATAGCTAGAATAGTTGAAATGATATTAATCGTAGGTATTATATATGCTCAAAAAAGTGTATTGGCAGCAAAATTTAGTCAAATGATTGATTTGAGTAAGGATTTTATAAAAATTGTGCTTATAACAATAGCACCTGTCATACTAAATGAATTCCTTTGGTCATTAGGAATGACAATGTATTCTGTGGCCTATGCGAAGATAAGTATAGATGCTGTAGCGGCGGTTCAAATAGCAACCACAGTAAAGAATTTATTTATGGTTGTGGCCTTTGGTCTTGGAAACGCATGTGCAATAATGATAGGAAGCGAAATTGGCTCTGGTAATGAGCATAAGGCTATGATTTTAGGTAAAAGATTTATAAAATTGACAATTGCAATTGGAGCAGTACTTGGAGTTATAATATTTATAGCATCAGGAGCTATAACCTCATTCTTTAATGTAACAGAATCTGTATCACAAAGTACTGAAAGCATATTAAAGTTATATTCATTTATAATACCAGTTAATATGTTATGCTCATTATTTGTAGTTGGAGTATTGAGAAGTGGTGGAGATACTAAGTTTTCATTGTTTTTAGAGGGTGGAACTATATGGTTTATAGGTGTGCCATGTGCATTCCTCGGTGCATTGGTATTTAACATGTCTATTGAGGCTGTAGTATTATTATCAAGTTTAGAATTAGTGGTTAAACTTATAATAGTATTCCCTAGATTCTTTTCCCAAAAATGGGTTAAGAATTTGGTTAAGCATATCTAGATATTGATTTCTAAGAATAGAATAAAGAATGCTCTCAAATAACAAAGAAATAATTTGAAAAAATTAAAAGGTAAACTTAAGTAAAAATAAATTTGAGAAAAAGAAACATTAAGTTAAAATAATATTTTGTATTAAAAGAGGGCCTAGGCCCTCTTTTAATTATAGATTAACATTTTGATACTCTGCTATAGTATGTACGTCTTTATCTCCTCTTCCAGAAAGATTTACTAGGATAATTTCATCCTTCTTCATAGTAGGAGCTAATTTTATTGCATAAGCTAAAGCATGAGAACTTTCAAGTGCTGGGATTATACCTTCAGTTTTACATAGTGTATGGAAGGCTTCAAAGGCTTCATCATCAGTTACTGAAGTATATTTAACTCTATTTATATTCTTAAGATAAGCATGTTCTGGTCCAACCCCTGGATAGTCAAGTCCAGATGAAATTGAGTAAGAAGGTAATATTTCATTATTTTTATCTAGCATAAGATAAGTTTTCATACCATGCAAAGTTGATATTTTATCCATTGCAAAGGCTGAACTATGCATACCAGTTGCTATTCCTTTTCCAGCTGCCTCTACCCCCACAATAGAAACAGAATCATCGGAAATAAATTCAGTAAAGAGACCTATAGCATTACTTCCACCTCCAACACATGCAATAAGTGTATCTGGTAATCTATTTTCAATTTGTAGAATTTGAGCTCTTGCTTCTTCACCAATTATTTTTTGAAACTCTTTTACCATGGTTGGATATGGATGAGGACCTACAGCAGATCCTAGAACGTAAAAGCTTTCCTCACATTCATCAACCCAAACTTCAAGAGCTTTATCCACAGCTTCTTTTAAGCTTTTTGTGCCTTCTGTAACTGGATGAACAGTTGCCCCTAAAAGTTCCATCTTATATACATTAAGGGATTGTTTTCTCATGTCTTCTTCACCCATATATATATGACACTCCATACCAAATAATGCAGCTCCAGTAGCTGTAGCAACACCATGTTGTCCAGCACCGGTTTCAGCTATTACTTTTTTCTTGTTCATTTTTTTAGCAAGAAGCATTTGGCCTATTACATTATTTATTTTATGTGCACCGGTATGGTTTAAATCTTCTCTTTTAAGGTATATCTTTGCACCATTTAAAGAGTTAGTAAGATTTTTAGCAAAATAAAGTGGAGAAGGTCTTCCAACGTAATTATTTAAGTAGTACATATACTCTTCTTTAAAGCTTGGATCTTGAATACATTTTATAAAATTCTTTTCTAAGTCAGCAAGTACAGGTAGAGTATTTTCAGGTACATATTGTCCACCGAATTCACCAAAATTTTTATTAAGTTTCATAAATTAATCCCCCCATAGGTAAAATTTATTAAGTGCTATAGTAATTTTAAGCATAAAAAAAGCCATACTATCCCCAATGTATGGGACGATATAGCCGTGGTGCCACCCAAATTTATGTACAATTAAAAAATATAACAAAAAAACACCTATCCTAGAGTTAGGATGAAGTGTTGAGTTTCATTATGCCACCTAAATGTACAATCTTTATATATAGATACAAAGTATAAAAACTTATATCCTTCCTCTATAACGTGAGGACACGGCGCAGGCTACTTAAAGGTTCACCTTGCATCTCATGGAGCCATTCGTAGTAACATTTATTATGGAGCATTACACCAGACCTCCACTCGCTGAAAATAAAATTCTTACTAGTACTATTTCCAATCATTGATTTTAAATTTAAAATTTATATGCTTAATTGTATAAAATTCTTCTTAAAGATAATATTAGTACAATATTAATATTATGTCAATAGATTATTATAATTTCACTTTTTATTAAGAAATATTCTGATATAATTAAATTTGTTAACTTAGAGTATTTGTATATATTAACAACTATAGAAATGGAGTGATAATATGAAACCATTAGCAGAGGCAATGAGACCAACTAAAGTTGAAGATTTTATAGGACAAAAGCACATTATGAGCCCAAATAGTCCTTTGTATAATTTGATAATCAATAGAACTATTTCAAACTGTATTTTCTATGGACCTCCTGGTACGGGTAAGACTACACTAGCTAATATTATGGCAAATTATACAGATAAAAAGTTCTATAAATTAAATGCTACCACAGCCTCAGTTAAAGATATTCAAGAAATAACTTCAAATATAGATAACTTATTAAATTATAGAGGTGTGGTAATTTATATAGATGAGTTACAGCATTTTAGCAAAAAGCAACAACAATCTCTATTGGATTTTGTTGAAGATGGAAGGGTAATTCTAATTGCCAGCACCACTGAAAATCCGTTTTTTGCAATACATAAAGCTTTAATAAGTAGGTGTAATATTTTTCAATTTAAGCAATTAGAAAAAGAAGAAGTGATTTACGGATTAGATAAAGCCCTAAAAAGACTTATTTCACAAAAAATAAACATTGATTATAATAAGGATGTATTAAAATATATAGCTGATATATCACAGGGAGATTATAGAAAAGCTTATAATATTTTAGAATTAGCAATTAATTCTCAGTTAAAGGAGAAAAAAGAGATATCTATAGAATACATAGAAAAGCTTGGGCAATCACATATTCGTTCAGATTCTACTGGAGATGAGTTTTATAATTTACTTAGTGCTTTACAGAAAAGTATAAGAGGCAGTGATCCTGATGCTGCAATACATTATTTAGCAAGACTTATTAAAGGGGGAAATCTAATAGCAATTATAAGACGATTATCAGTTATAGTAGCTGAGGATATAGGATTAGCACATCCTAATGCGTTAACTGTGGTTAATTCAGGTTTGGAATTGACAGTAAAAGTTGGTTTGCCAGAAGCACAAATAATACTGGCAGAGCTTGTAATATATATGGCTACATTACCTAAATCTAATAGTGCATATTTAGCAATTAAGAATGCTATGGAAGATATAGATGGAAGGAGACTTACTGAGGTTCCTGATAACTTAAAAGATTCTCACTATAGCGGGGCTGTACAATTAGGAGTTAAGGGATATAAGTATCCACATGAATATAAAAACAACTATGTTAAACAAAATTATATGCCAAGTGGATTTGAAAAGGATATTTACTATACCCCACAAAATAATAAATACGAAGAACAAATAAAAATTTATTGGGATAAAGTAAAATTATGAATATGAATAAGGAATGAAAGTTTACTAAGATAAGGGGAAATCATGCATAGGAAGAATAAACAGAATTTTACTAAAATAAGATGAAATAATAAACTATAAATTTCATGAAAAAAATATAAATTTATAGTTGACATAAATACTCGGATTTGATAATATTAATTTATCAAATCCGAGTAAAGCACTCGAGATTAAGGACGTGATTAAAATGAAGTTGTCAACAAAGGGAAGATATGGAGTGAAAGCTATGGTTGAGTTAGCGATTCACTATGGGAATGATCCAATTTCTATAAAAGTTATTTCGCAGAGGCAGAATATTTCAGAGTCATATTTAGAGCAATTATTTGCTACTTTAAGAAAAGTAGGATTGATAAAAAGCATTAGAGGAGCTCAAGGAGGATATGTTCTTAATAGAAAACCTGAGGAAATAACAATATATGATATTATAGAAGTTTTAGAGGGTCCTATAGAGATATCTACATGTCTTACGGAAAATTACTGTGGCAACTCCGCAGAATGTCCTACAAGATTACTTTGGATAAAGATAAAAGAAAGTATAGATAGCGTTACTAGATCAGTAACACTTCAGGATATGATTAATGATTATAAAAATATTAAGATTAGCAAAATAGATTTTAAACAGGATTAAAAAGGAGAGATTACCTATGAAAAAGCAAATTTACATGGATCATGCAGCTACAACCTATACTAAGCCAGAAGTTCTAGAAGAGATGATACCATATTTTACAAAATATTACGGAAATCCATCATCAATATACTCTCTATCAAGGGAAACTAAGAAGGCATTAGATATGTCAAGAGATAGAGTAGCTAAAGTTATCAATGCTGAAAGTAATGAAATTTACTTTACAGGCGGTGGTTCTGAGGCTGATAACTGGGCTATAAAAGGAATTGCATATGCTTATAAAAACAAAGGTAATCATATTATAACTACTGAAATAGAACATCATGCAGTACTACATGCTTGTGAGTATCTTGAGAAGAATGGATTTGAAGTTACATATTTACCAGTGGACAAATATGGTTTTGTAAGTGTAGAGGATTTTAAAAATGCTATAAGAGATACTACAATATTAGCTACAATAATGTTTGCTAATAATGAAATTGGTACTATAGAGCCAGTTAAAGAAATTGGGGCTATATGCAGAGAGCATAAAATAATATTCCATACGGATGCGGTTCAAGCAGTTGGACATATCCCGGTAGATGTTAAGGAATTAAATATCGATGCACTTTCAATGGCTGCTCATAAATTCTACGGACCAAAGGGAGTTGGAGCTTTATATCTTAAAAAGGGTATTAAAATCCATAACCTAGTTCATGGTGGTGGGCAAGAAAGAGCAAGAAGAGCAGGTACTGAGAATGTACCAGGAATAGTTGGACTTGGAAAAGCCCTTGAAATGGCAGTTGAAAACATGGAAGAACACAATAACAAAATGGTTATTTTGAGAGAAAAATTAATAAATGAATTATTAAAGGTTCCACATACGAGATTAAATGGACCAAGAGAAAATAGATTACCAGGAAATGCAAACATATGCTTTGAATTTATTGAAGGTGAATCAATATTACTACTACTTGATGCTAATGGAATTGCAGCTTCAAGTGGAAGTGCTTGTACTTCAGGTTCTTTAGAGCCTTCACATGTTCTCTTAGCTTTAGGTCTTCCTCATGAGATAGCTCATGGATCTTTAAGATTAAGTATAGGTGATGAAACTACAGAAGAAGAAGTAAATCATGTTTTAGAGGTTGTACCTCAAATAATCCAAAGATTAAGAGATATGTCACCATTGTGGGACAATTTTCAAGCGAAGGGAGAATAATATTATGATGTATAGTGAAAAAGTTATGGATCATTTTTCAAATCCAAGAAATGTTGGAGAAATAAAAGATGCCAATGGTATTGGAGAAGTAGGAAATGCTAAATGCGGAGATATAATGAGGATATACTTAAAGGTTGAGGAGAACATAATTCAAGATGTTAAATTCAAAACTTTTGGATGTGGTTCTGCTATAGCATCTTCAAGCATGGCTACAGAATTAATAAAGGGAAAAACAATTGATGAGGCTTGGGAATTAACAAATAAGGCAGTGGCTGAGGCTTTAGATGGTCTTCCACCTGTAAAAATGCACTGTTCAGTTTTAGCTGAAGAGGCTATACACAAGGCTATTAATGATTATAGAGAAAATAATGGACTTGATACTTGGGATTATGAGGAACACGATGATATTCATGACCAAGTTCATGGAGATGAATAAAATATAGTAGCATTTTGAGCCCTTCTTAAATTAGTTTTTAAGTAGGGCTTTGCTTTTATTAGTATTTTAAAGTAAAATAAAATACTAGTATTTAAAAGCAAATTAAGGGCTTAGTATTTAAAAGTAAAATTGAATACTAAGATTTACATAAAAGGAAAACATTGTATTCTAATATAAAATACTAGAGATTTTAAGCGAAATACCAGCATTTAAAATATCAGTATTCTAAAGTCCTATATTAAAAGTTTAAGATGAGGTAAAACATTAGTATAAAATTTAATAAGAGATAGGTGATATAAATGAAAAAAAAAGTTGTTATAGGTATGAGTGGTGGTGTAGACAGTTCGGTTGCAGCCTACCTTTTAAAAGAGCAAGGATATGAAGTTATAGGTATAATGATGAAGCTTTCACCAGAGGATCCTGAATATGCCGAAAACGAAGGTGGATGTTGTTCTTTATCAGCAGTTAATGATGCTAGAAGAGTAGCAGATATTTTAGAAATTCCTTTTTATGTGATGAACTTCAAAAAAACATTTAAAGAAAATGTAATAGATAATTTTATAGAGGAATATTTGGAGGGAAGAACTCCAAACCCTTGTGTACAGTGTAATAAGAATATTAAATTCAAAGATTTTTTAAAGAAAGCTCAGGGACTAGGTGCGGATTATATAGCTACTGGACACTATGCTCAAATTTTGAAGGAAGATAATAGATATCTTTTAAAGAGAGGCATAGATGATAAAAAGGATCAAACTTACATGTTATATAATTTAACACAGGATCAATTAGCGCATACACTAATGCCCTGTGGAGAGTATAATAAAAGTAAAATTAGAGAGATAGCGGAGCAAATAGGACTACATTTATTTAGAAAAAAAGATAGTCAAGAAATTTGTTTTATACCAGATAATAATCATGGAAACTTTATCATTAAAAGTGTGGGAGAAAAAGTTAAACCTGGAAAATTTGTAGATAAATATGGGGAATTTCTAGGTCATCATAAAGGTATCGTATATTACACTATTGGACAAAGAAAAGGTTTAGGAATAGCATTAGGCATACCGGTATTTGTAACTGCTATTAATGCTGAAAAGAATGAAATAGTATTAGGTAGCCAAGAGGATATTTTTAGAAATGAATTAATAGCTAAGGATTTGAACTTTATAAGCTTTGAAAAACTTTTAGAGCCTATGGAGGTAGATGCTAAGGTAAGGTATTCTGCTAAGATGAGTAAAGCTACAATATACCCTCTAGGAGAGGATAAGGTAAGGGTAGTCTTTGAAGATAAACAAAGAGCTATTACCAAGGGTCAATCTGTAGTGTTTTATAAGGAAGATTTTATACTTGGTGGCGGAATTATAGATGAAGTGCTATAATTTATAATAGAGTTAAAAGTATAAATTAATCTTTCATAAATACTAAGGGGATGAGAAAAATGGAATATACTGATAAGGTTTTAGAACATTTCTATAGTCCGAGAAATGTGGGAATATTAGTTGATGCTAATGGTATAGGAGAAGAAGGCGACGCTAACTGTGGAGATGTTATGAAGATATATTTAAATATCAAAGATAACATCATTAAAGAAGTTAGATTTAAAGCTTTTGGTTGTGGTTCAGCGATTGCTACGGCAAGTATCGCAACGGAACTTGTGAAAGGTAAGGTTTTAGAAGAGGCTTGGAAAATAACTAATAAATCAGTAATAGAAGCCTTAGATGGTCTTCCGCTTCAAAAAATTCACTGTTCAGTTTTAGCAGAACAGACAATTCATGCAGCTATTAATAATTATAGGAAATCTAATGGATTAGAGCCTTGGGAAGACAGATACAAACATGAATGAAATTATTAAACATGAAAAGAATATAAGAACCTAAAAATATAAAAATACATAAGTTTCAGAGAAAAGAGTCACTTTATTAAGGTGGCTCTTTTGCTTTGTATAAATTTATACAAGTTGAACAGAATAAGGATGTGAACATATAGAAGATAAAGAGTATATATAGCAATAAAAATATTAATTATGGAAGAGATGAGAGCTATGAATAGAAGGAAAAATTTTATTTATATGAATGTGCTTGATTTAGGTGGAAAGAAAATAGGATATATTAAAGAACTTTTAATAGACTGGAATAAAAAGAGGGTAATAGGATTTGAAGTGAGCTCCAATGGGTTTTTATCAAAAAGTATATATATATTGAGGGAACATATTGTATATATAAATAAGGATATAATTATTAGTAGTTTCACTAGAAATAAATATTTTTCCTTTGAAAAGGTAATAAATATGGATGTTATAAATCTAAACGGTGAGATTTTAGGGTTGTTAAAGGATATTATATTTTCAGAAGAGGATTTTATAATAAGAGGTATTATATTATCTACAGGTATTATTAGAGATTTTACACAGGGGAAGAAGGTATTGTTAATAGATGGAATATTAGTAGGAGAACATAGCGTTTTGTATTGCGCTAAGGTGGATTCAGTACAGTTATCCAGTAAGGCACATAAAATAAAGAAAATATCAGAAGAGTGTGAGGAAAAATGAGGGAGCATAATAAAAAAATATGTAAAATAAGTTTTACTTTAATAGTTATATTCATATTCATATATTTATTATATAAGTGGGAATTTTCAAGAGGATTAATTACAGTAATATTTATATCCTATGTAATATCATACTTTTTAAAGCCTGCCTACAATAGGTTGGTTAACAGTGGATTAAACAAGAGAATATCAGCGCTTATAATGATTGTTTTAGTAGGAATTCTATTTATACTGTGTTTTTCTATAATTATACCTATGATTTTAAGAGATGGTGGGAATATACTTGAAACAGTAGGTGATATGAAGGCAAATTTAGAAGAAATGATAAATAAAATTCCCTTATTAAATAAAACTAATTTATTGAATAACATAATGCAAAAACTATCTGACATAGGAACTTCATTATTAGATGAAGTTATTAATGGGTTAATGGAATATGGTCAGAATGCTGTTATGTATTTATTAATACCAATACTAATTTATTATTTTTTAGCAGATGAAGATATAATAGGTAATAGAATATTAATGTTATTACCTATTGGAAAAAGACAATTGGTAAAGGAAGTATACGATGATATTGATAAGATTTTAAGTAGATATATAATAAGTCAATTAGTACTGTCTGTGATAATTGGTATTCTTACTTTTATAATATTAAGTATATTAGGTATAAAGTATGCACTTATACTTTCTATTATAAACGGAGTATTTAATATAATACCTTATTTTGGTCCGGTTTTCGGAGGGATACCTGCAGTATTAAGTGCAGTGCTTATATCCCCTAGAAGAGCTTTGTGGACCCTTGTTTTACTATTTGTACTACAACAATCAGAGGGAGATATTATTTCTCCTAAAATAATAGGAGAAACTGTGAACATGCATCCACTTACAATTATGATTTTATTAATTATAGGAGGAGAAATTGGAGGGCTTTTAGGAATGGTTTTAGCAGTGCCATTAGGAGTTATTATAAAAGTGATATATGATGATATTAATTATTATTTATTTTAATAATAAGGGAAGAGTAGAATGTCAATATTTATAAAATATTGACATAAGCATTAATTCTTTTTATAATCGAAATAATGAATAGTAAGAAAATGTGAGAGTTTAAAATTAAGAAATAAAAATATAAAAAAAGAAGGAGGAAATGCTACTAGACAAAATATCCAAAAACAAATAGTTAATGTACAGGTTAGTAATCATAAATTATGTAATAATAAGATATAATTATTTAAATTAAAGAGTAAATAGTATTATAACTATTGAAGATTTGAATCTTAGAGCAATGATGAAAAACAGAGATGTACACAAGGCTATTTAGGAAATTAACGCCTTTGGAGTATCATATAAATGTTAGTAGTACAATTTATTATACGAAGGCAGATAGGGTTAAGAAGGAGAAATATCCATATGGGTATATTTGTACATAATTTAAGTAGCATATATAATATGGAGTTTATGGGAGCAAATGATATAAGAAAATCTTATTTAAAGTTCTTTGAGGATAAGGGACACTTAGTTTTACCAAGTTTTTCTGTAGTTCCAAAGAATGACAAAAGTTTACTTTTAATAAATGCAGGAATGACACCTATGAAACCGTATTTCACAGGTATACAGAGTCCACCAAGCAAGAGAGTTGCTACGTGTCAAAAGTGTATAAGAACCGGTGATATAGAAAATGTAGGTAAAACATCAAGACATGCAACTTTCTTTGAAATGCTAGGCAATTTTTCCTTTGGCGATTATTTCAAAGCAGATGTAATTCCATGGGCTTGGGAATACATAACAGGCATTTTGGAAATTCCAAAAGAAAAATTATTTGTAACCATATATTTGGATGATGATGAGGCCTTTGACATTTGGACATCTAAAACCGATGTTGAGCCTTCAAGAATATTTAGATTAGGTAAAGAGGATAATTTTTGGGAACATGGAAATGGACCTTGTGGACCTTGTTCAGAAATACACTTTGATAGAGGGGAAGGAAAGATTTCTACATCTGAAGAGTTTATGAAGGCTTCAGATGAAGATAGAGTTATAGAGTTCTGGAACCTGGTATTTACACAGTTTAATAGAGAAGAGGATGGGAGTTATAGTAACTTAGAAAAGCCTAATATAGATACGGGTATGGGCCTTGAGAGAATAGCTACAATTATGCAGGGCGTAGAAAATATTTTTGAAATAGATACTATGATGAATATTTTAAACAGTGTATGTAAAAGAGCTAAGGTAGAATATAATAAGGACAAAAATTTAGATTTATCTATTAGAATTATAACTGATCATGTAAGAAGTCTGACATTTATGATAAGCGACGGAATATTACCTTCAAACGAGGGTAGAGGATATGTATTAAGAAGATTGTTAAGAAGAGCAGCTAGACATGGAAGAGTTTTAGGTTTGAATGAAAACTTCCTATTTGAGTTGTGTGATGTAGTTATAAGTAATTCAGGAGAAGCTTATCCTGAATTGAAAGAGAAATCTAACTATATTAAAAAGGTAGTAAAATTAGAAGAAGAAAGATTTACTGAAACTATAGATGCAGGAACGGAAATATTAGATACTTTTATTGAAAAAATGAAAAAAGAAAAGATTAAAGTTTTATCAGGTGAAGAGGCATTTAAGCTATATGATACTTATGGATTCCCCTTTGAATTAACTGAGGAAATTCTTCTTGAAAAGGGTCTTGGGTTAGATGCTGAAGGTTTTAAAAAATCTATGCAAGTTCAAAGAGAGATGGCAAGAGCAGCAAGAGGTGAATCTAGTTATCTTGGAAAAGAAGATTCGATTCTAGACAAGGTACCTAATGATATTAATACAAAATTTACAGGGTATGAAGAAAAGAGTATTAAGGCTAAGGTATTGGTATTAGTAAAAGATGATGAATTTGTATCAGAACTTTCACAGGGTGATAATGGAGTAATTATAGCTACTAAAACTCCTTTTTATGCTGAAATGGGTGGACAAATTGGTGACAGGGGAGTAATTGAAAGCACTAATTTTAAAGCAAGGGTATTAGATTGCCAAAGCAATATAGGTGGAAAAATACTTCACTTTGTAGAGGTTACAGAGGGCAAGCTTTTAGATGGAGAAGAGATTACACTTAAAATTGATGAATGCAGAAGAAATACCATAGGTAAAAACCATACAGCAACTCATATGCTTCATAAGGCTTTAAAAGATGTCTTAGGTGACCATGTGCATCAATCTGGGTCACTTGTAACAGAAGAAAGATTAAGGTTTGACTTTAATCATTTTTCTTCAATGACAGCAGATGAAATTTATAGGGTAGAAAAGATAGTGAATGAAGAAATTATGAAAGCATTAGAAGTTAATACTAAGGTAATGACTATAGAAGAAGCTAAAAATAGCGGTGCTGTAGCACAGTTTGATGATAAATATTCAAATGAGGTTAGAGTAGTTTCTATAGGCGATTTTAGTAAAGAATTATGCGGAGGAACACACATTAAGAATTCAGGAGAAATAGGAATATGTAAAATATTATCTGAAGTTGGTGTTGCAGCAGGGGTTAGAAGGATAGAAGCTATAACAGGAGAGGCTGCATTAAAATATATTCACAGTAGGAACATATTGTTAAGAGAAATTACCACAACTCTTAAATGTTCTGAGAAAGATATAATAAGTAAATTATCTGCTCAATTATTAGAATTAAAAGCTAAGGATAAGGAAATAGCAATTTTGAAAGCACAACTATCTAAGGGGGCAGAAGAAGAAATTTTAGGACTAGTAAGAGAAGTTAAGGGTACTAAAGTGATTATAACATCACTTAAGGATGTTGATGGAAATTCATTAAGAGAGCTATGTGATAGATTAAGAGACAAGTTAGTTGAGGGGTTTGTGTTTTTAGGGAGTGAAGTAGATGGCAAGGTTATGTTTGTAGCTATGGCATCTAAGGAAGCTGTAACTAAGGGCATACACTGTGGTAATATTATAAAAGAGGCAGCTAAAATTACAGGCGGTGGCGGTGGCGGCAGAGCTGACATGGCACAAGCTGGTGGTAAGAATCCAAACAAGTTACCAGAAGCTATAATTAAAGTTGAGGAATTAGTTGGATTAATGATTAAATAAAGGATGTAGTATTAGGTAAAATAGTATCAGGGAGTTTTAATGGGTTGAAAATTATTTATTAAAACATTTCCACTTTATGATATTATAAGTTATAATTAAGTATATTGATAAAGAATAGAGGTGAATTAAAGTGGGAGATAATCAAAACACTATGCAATTCAATGTTGTTAAGGATAAAGGTGACATCACTAAATCAATATTAACAGAGGTTTATAATTCCTTGTTGGAAAAAGGATATAATCCAGTAAATCAATTAGTTGGTTATTTTATTTCAGGTGATCCTACTTATATTACTAATTATAATGGTGCAAGAGCAATGGTAAGAAAACTTGAACGAGATGAGATCTTAGAAGAGGTATTAAAAAATTATTTAGAGATAAAATAAAAATGCCATAATGGCATTTTTATTTTATATTTTAAATTTACTATAATTTATAATAAATAATAGAATATTTTCAGAAAAAATGAGAAAATTAGTATTATAATAAACCTAGGAGTAATTTAATGAGAATATTAGGACTTGATATAGGTGATAAGACTATAGGTATAGCAGTATGTGATCCTCTAGGATATACAGCTCAAGGCATGATGACAATAAGAAGGAAGACTGAAGAAAAAGATATAGTTGAACTTAAAAGAATATGTGATGAGTATTCAGTTGAAACAATAGTCTCAGGATTACCTAAGAACATGAATGGTACAATAGGGGAGCAAGGAAATAAAGTTCTTGCATTTTGCGAAGTAATAAAAAAGCAACTAAATCTACCAGTTGAAATGTGGGATGAGAGATTAACTACTGTTGCAGCCCATAGATTAATGATAGAAGCTGACTTTTCAAGAAAGAAAAGAAAGGGATTAGTTGATAAAATAGCGGCTACGTATATTCTACAAGGATATTTAGATAGAAAAAAATTTTAGGAGGAGCAAATTATGGATAATTTCATGGAAAAAGTAACTTTATTTAATGAAGAAGGAGAAGAAGAAGTATTTGAGGTAATAACAAAATTAGATATAGAGGACAAAGAATATCTAATAGTTGCCAAAGAAGATGAAGAAGAAGAAGCTATAGCCTTAAGAATAGATGAGGATGAAGACGGAGAAGAAGTTCTTATGGTAGTTCAAGATGATGTTGAATTTGATATGGTGGCAGAAGCATATGAGATATTATTTTGTGAAGAAGAAGAGGAATAAAATTATATAGTAATGATTATCAATTGACAGCGATGATTGGATATATTAAACTGTGTTTAAGAGATAACTTAAATTCTTAGTATAATAAAGAGAGGTTTAACGATGTCAACAATAACTCCTGAGAGAGTAAGTCATTTAAAAGAAGTTTTAAAAGCTAGAGGATGTAAATTGACACCTCAAAGAAGAGCTATTCTAAATGGAATAATAGATAAGGATGGTGACCATCTTACCGTAGAAGAACTTTACGATGTGGTCAAAGTTAAGTGTCCAGAATTAGGATTAGCTACAGTATACAGAACGGTGCAATTGTTTGAAGAATTAGGACTTATATGCAAATTAGACTTGGATGACGGTTGTAGCAGATATGAGCTTGTAAATGAGGGTGAGGAACATAGACACCATCATTTAATTTGCGGAAAATGTGGGAAAGTAATCGAAGTCGAAGGTGACTTATTAGAAGATCTTGAAAAAAGTATTGAAATAAAGTATTGTTTTGAAATTTTAAATCATAGTGTAAAATTTTATGGCATATGTAAAAATTGTAATGAAAAGTAAGGGTGGAAGACCTTTGACTTATAAATAAAGATGGAAAAGGAGGGTAGAACCTTGAGACGAGAAAAAGATAAATTGAAAATAATTCCTTTTGGTGGTTTTAATGAGATTGGCAAGAATCTAACTGCATTTGAATATAAAAATGAGATAGTAGTTATTGATTGTGGTCTTAAGTTCCCAGATGATGAAATGTTGGGTATTGACGTTGTTATACCTGATGTATCATATTTAGTTAAAAATTCGGAGAAAGTAAAGGGGATATTTTTAACTCATGGTCATGAAGACCATATAGGAGCTTTGCCATACGTATTAAAGCAACTTAATGTTCCTGTATACGGAACAAGATTAACAATAGGTATAGTTGAATCAAAGCTTAGAGAACATGGTTTATTAGGTTCTGTTGAATTGAAATGCGTTAGTGCAAAGGATATAGTTAAGTTAGATAACTTTGCTGTTGAATTCATTAAAACTAGTCATAGTATAGCAGATTCTGTAGCTATTGCGATTCATAGTCCTGTTGGAGTATTAATTCATACAGGAGACTTTAAAATTGATTTTACACCTATAGATGGATGTGTAGCTGACTTAGCAAGATTTGCAGAGTTAGGAAAACAAGGAGTTACAGTTCTACTTGCGGAGAGCACTAATGTAGAAAGACCTGGTTATACAATGTCTGAAAGGACTGTAGGAGAAGCTTTCGAGAATATTTTCTTAAAAGCAGATGGAAGAATAATAGTAGCTACTTTTGCTTCTAATATCCATAGAATACAACAACTATTTACTGCTGCTAATAAGTTTGGCAGGAAGGTTGCAGTATCGGGAAGAAGTATGGAAAACATAGTGGGGGTAGCATTAGAATTAGGATATTTAAAGGCTGAAGAAGGAATGGTAATAGAGATAGATGCCATAAATAAGTATCCTGCAGAGAAGGTTGTTATTATAACAACTGGAAGCCAAGGAGAACCAATGTCAGCACTATCAAGAATGGCGGCTTCAGAGCATAGAAAAGTAAATATAATTAAAGGGGATACTGTTGTTATATCAGCATCACCAATACCAGGAAATGAAAAATTGGTCTCAAAAGTTATCAATCAGTTATTCAAAAAAGGTGCTGAGGTAATTTATGAAGCTTTAGCTGATGTGCATGTTTCAGGTCATGCATGTCAAGAAGAGTTAAAACTTATTCACACATTAGTTAAACCTAAATTCTTTATACCGGTACATGGGGAGTATAGACACTTAAAACAACATCGTGAACTTGCCATGAAACTAGGTATGAGTGATGAAAATATAGTTTTAGCTGATAATGGTGATATTATTGAAGTGACTCGTGACAATATTAAGAAAAACGGTGCTGTTATATCAGGTCAAATCTTTGTTGATGGACTTGGAGTAGGTGACGTTGGTAATATTGTTTTAAGAGATAGAAAACATTTATCACAGGACGGCATACTTACTGTTGTTGTTACAATAGAAAAACAAACAGGAAGAGTAGTAGCAGGACCTGATATTATTTCTAGAGGATTTGTATATGTTAGAGAATCTGAAGATTTAATTGATGAAGCTAAAACACAAGTTAGAAATGTATTAAAAGATTGTGAAGACAGAAAAATAAAGGAATGGGCAACTATAAAAGCCAGTGTTAAAGATGTCTTAAGAAATTTCCTTTATGAAAAAACAAAGCGAAATCCTATGATATTGCCTATAATTGTAGAAGTTTAGTTGAAAGTTAACCCCCCCACGTAATTAAGTGGGGGTTTTAAAATTAAAAGAAAAGCTTTATTGACTTTTTATCGACATGCTATTAGAATTATATAAGGTTGAATTAAATTGGATGCCGAAGTATCCAATTTTTTGTTGTATTTGAGTACTGAAATAAGATGGTACAAAACACGGAGGAGAAATATGAATTTATTTAAAAGAGAAGATATAAGAAACATAGCAATAATAGCCCACGTTGACCATGGTAAAACTACCTTAGTGGATGCATTATTGCAACAAAGTCATGTACATAGAGAAAATGAGAAAATAGATGAAAGAGTTATGGATTCTAATGATTTAGAAAAAGAAAGAGGTATAACTATCCTTTCAAAAAATACATCACTTATGTACAAAAATGTAAAAATAAACATTATTGATACGCCAGGTCATGCTGACTTTGGTGGAGAAGTAGAGCGTGTTCTTAAAATGGTTGATAGTGTACTTTTAGTTGTTGATGCTTATGAAGGTGCTATGCCACAAACTAAATTCGTTCTTAAGAAGGCCTTAGAATTAAATATTAATCCAATAGTTGTAATTAACAAAATTGATAAAACTAATGGAAGACCTATAGAAGTAATTGATGAGGTTTTTGA
Organism: Clostridium sp.; assembly: GCA_036657335.1. Classification (GTDB taxonomy): domain Bacteria; phylum Bacillota; class Clostridia; order Clostridiales; family Clostridiaceae; genus Clostridium_D. The sequence continues at coordinate 26,191 of JAVXGR010000003.1, forward strand.
CCTATTTGTAGAATTAGGTGCTACTGACGAACAATTAGACTTCCCAATAGTATATTGTTCAGCAAGAGCAGCATATGCAATGATCGACCTTGAAGATGCAAATGATGATATGTTACCATTGTTTGAAACTATATTAAGCAAGGTTAATGCACCACAAGGGTATATAGATCAACCTACTCAAGTATTAATATCTAGTTTAGATCACAATAACTTTGTGGGAAAAATAGGTATAGGTAAAGTTGAAAGAGGAACTGTTAAAAAGAACCAACAAGTTGCATTAATGAGACAAGATGGTACTGTTAAAAACGTTAAGGTTTCAAATTTATATGTATATGAGGGATTGAACAGAATAGAGACTAATGAAGCTAGATTAGGTGATATAGTAGCTATATCAGGTATCCCAGATATAAATATAGGAGAAACTATAGCAGATATAAACTGTCAAGAGGCACTACCATTTGTAGAAATAGATGAGCCAACATTAAGCATGAATTTCCTTGTTAATAATTCACCTTTTGCAGGTAAAGAAGGAGATTTCGTAACATCAAGACACTTAAGAGATAGACTTATGAAGGAATTGGAGACTAATGTAAGTTTAAAGGTTGAAGAAACAGATTCAGCTGATTGCTTCAAGGTTAGTGGAAGAGGAGAACTACATTTATCAATATTAATAGAAACTATGAGAAGAGAAGGCTATGAATTCCAAGTATCTAAGCCAACAGTTATATATAAAGAGAAAAATGGTAAGAAATTAGAACCGATTGAGGAATTAACAATAGATGTACCAGAAGAATTCATGGGTGCTGTAATGGAAAAATTAGGGCCTAGAAAAGCAGAAATGAAAAATATGACTTCAGCAGTAAACGGATATGTAAGATTAGAGTTTATTGTTCCTTCAAGAGGATTAATTGGATTCAGAAATGACTTTATGACAGATACTAAGGGTAACGGAATAATGAACCACGTACTTGCTGGATATGACACTTATAGAGGTGATATTTCAGATAGAAACAGAGGATCTTTAGTGGCTTTTGAAGCAGGAACAACTTTAGGATACGGATTATTTAATGCTCAAGAAAGAGGAGTATTATTTATGGGTGCTGGAATAGAAGTATACGAAGGAATGGTAGTTGGAGAGAACACAAGAGCTGATGACTTGGAAGTAAATGTATGCAAAAAGAAACATTTAAGTAATACAAGATCATCTGGTTCAGACGATTCTCTAAAACTTATACCTCCAAGAGAAATGAGTTTAGAGCAAGCTTTAGAATTTATAGCAGCTGATGAATATGTAGAGGTTACGCCTTTAAGCATAAGATTAAGAAAACGTATATTAGATTCTAATGAAAGAAAGAGAAGTACAAGTAGAAGTAAATCTATCTAGTGATAAAGTCAGGGAGTTTTGCATTGTATTGTAAAAAGAATTCTAGCTTTTATAGTACTATAAATTCTCTGCAAAATGAGGATTTATTAAGGGCTAGAACTATAGTTATCCTGAAAAGAAATAACTACTCCAACTAAAAGAGGTAAATTTACATTGGCATTTTATAGTATCTTAAAATAAGTGTGCCATAAATTATCTTTACTTTGTTTCTTTAAATCATGGAACTGACTTTTTATAGATGATTATAGTGATTATAAAGAATTTATAGAAAAAACTTAAAGAACTAATTAATTTTAAAAAGACCCTCTAAGCATGTTTTCAATAAAATTTAATGAAATATGCTTAGAGGGTTAAAAAAAGTAGAGTTTTATATAAATATAAAAGCTACCTAGTCTTTACATGGAGTTTGTTTGGAGGAAGTTTATATGAGTGGAATAACTTATGATTATATGGAAGAATATTTAAGAGGATTAATTGGAGAAACTAATAATGCATTAAAGGAATTAGAGGAGTACGCAGAGAAAAATAGAGTGCCTATAGCACAAAAGGAAACTGCAAATTTTCTAGAGTTTATGATTAATCTTAAAAAGCCTAAAAAAATATTAGAGCTGGGTACAGCAATAGGATATTCTGCTATTTTAATGGCTATGACCTCATCTTCTATAGAAAAGATTGTTACTGTAGAACGTGATGAAAACATGGTGAATATAGCAAGAGATAATATAAAAAGATTTAATTTAGAAGATAAGATAGAGGTAGTGCAAGGTGACTGTTTAGAACTATTAGAGGGCTTATCAAATAAATATGAGGGTCAGTTTGACATTATATTTATGGATGCGGGTAAGGGACATTACAATCACTTTTTACCATACTGTCTAAAGCTTATGGCAAAAGAGGGCATTATTATAGCTGACAATGTGCTTTTTAGAGGAATGGTAGCATCTAAAGAGCTTGCTGTTAGAAGGAAAATAACTATAATAAAGCGAATGAGAAAGTATTTGGAGCTTGTATCAGATAAAGAAAAATTCATAACCTCAGTCATCCCAATGGGAGATGGAATTGCAGTAACGATGAGGAGGGATTAAAATGAGAAAACCAGAACTATTAGCACCAGCAGGGAATTTAGAAAAATTAAAAACAGCTATAAACTTTGGTGCAGATGCTGTTTATGTTGGCGGAAGTAAGTTGAATTTAAGAGCTTTTGCAGACAATTTTACCAATGACACTTTATTAGAAGGTGTTAATTACGCACACCATAGGGGCAAGAAAGTATACGTAACATTAAATGTATTTCCTCATAACGAGGATTTAGATGGGTTAGAGGAATACTTAGTTGAGCTATATAAGCTAAATGTAGATGCTATTATAGTTTCGGATCCAGGTATTATTATGACGGCTAGGGAAGTAGTACCAAATTTAGAAATACACTTAAGTACGCAAGCTAATAATGTAAACTTTAAGTCTGCTATATTTTGGCATAAGCAAGGTGTTAAAAGGATAGTTTTAGCTAGGGAACTTTCTATGATAGAGGTTAAGGAGCTTAAGGAGAAGATTCCAGAAAGCTGTGAAATAGAAGCCTTTGTTCATGGAGCTATGTGCATGGCGTATTCAGGTAGATGTCTTTTATCTAATTATATAGTGGGAAGAGATTCTAATAGAGGACAGTGTGCTCAACCATGTAGATATAAGTACAGATTGGTGGAGGAAAAAAGAGAGGGAGAATATTTCCCAATCATTGAAGATGAAAAAGGAACATACATAATGAATTCTAAGGATTTATGTATGATTGAATATATACCTGAATTAGTAAAATCAGGAATAGATTCCTTCAAAATTGAAGGCAGAATGAAGAGTGTATTTTATGTAGCATCTGTTGTAAAGGCATATAGATTGGCATTAGATTCATATTTTGAAAATCCAGAGGGATATAAATTTGACGATAAATGGTTAGAGTATCTAATGATGCCTAGTCATAGAAAATATTATACAGGATTTTACTTTGATGAAGATGAAAAACAATCATATGATTCATCAGCTTACGAGAAATCCTATGATGTCATAGGTATTATTAAAGATTTTGACAAAGAGACAATGATAGCAACTATAGAACAAAAGAATAAGGTTTTTAATGGTGACACTGTTGAAGTACTTAAAGCTGTAGGAGATAATGTGAATATTAAGTTGGAAGATATGAAAAACTCTAAGGGTGAAGTAATAGAATCAGCGGCAGCAGCAAAAATGATATATACAGTCAAAGTAGCAGAAGAGTTAAAAGAAAACGATATACTAATACAGTTTAAGGGGGAATAATCATGGAGCGTCCAGTTATTATTGGTATAACAGGCGGTTCTGGATCGGGTAAGAGCACTATAACTAAGGCTATACTTGGGAAATTTGGTGTAGGATGTATAGCTACCTTAGAGATGGATTCTTATTATAGAGATCAAAGTAATTTATCCTTTAAAGATAGACAAAAGACAAACTATGATCATCCAGATGCCTTTGATATTGATCTGTTAATAGAACATATTAAAATATTTTCAGAAGGTAAAACTGTTAAAAAACCTATTTATGATTTTGAAATACATAATAGAAAGTCTGAAGTAGAAATAGTATTGCCAAGAGAAATATTAATAGTAGAAGGAATTTTGGCTTTAGAAGATGAAAGAATTAGAGAGTTACTAGATATAAAAATTTATGTTGATACTGATGCAGATCTTAGGTTTATAAGACGGGTAGTAAGAGATATAAATGAGAGAGGAAGAACTTTTGAATCGGTTATAGAGCAATATGTAGAGATAGTTAGACCAATGCATATGGAATTTACAGAAACTACAAAAAAATATGCTGATATAATAATTCCCGAGGGTGGTCAGAATAAAGTAGCTATTGATGTAATTACAGCAAAGATACAACAAATACTTAAAATATAGTATTTGTTATATTTATAGAATAAAACACCTTATCTTGGCAATAATTTAGCTGAGTGAGGTGTTTTATTATGTTTAAATTTAAAAGAGGTAGGGGTAGAGAGATAATAGAAACCAATGACTATAATATGAAGATAAGTGGTGAATATACTAGAAGAGAAGGCAGTAGAGATGATAGGGGTTTTTACAGGGCTTATAGAATAAGCAATAAGAAGTTTAAGAGTTTTGGTATTATTTTAATAATTCCTCTTGTTTTACTTACCTTAAGATATGGATATATATGTATTTTTAAAGGGCATAGTTTTAAGGCTATTTGTAATAGTCAATATACATATGTAGAAAATTTGGAGGATATTCCATATAAAATTTTCGATAGCAATGGAGAGGATTTTTATCAGAGGATAAAGAAGTATACACTTGTTATAGATCCAATTGCATACATAAAGTTTAATACAGATTTTGAGGCTAAATCAATTAAAACATTAAAATATATACTAAGAAATTACAAAAAAGAATATTTGCTCCCAGATGAAATTCAGGAAGGTATTGACAGAAAAATATACTATGTTGTAGATGAGGAAACATATAATAAACTAAAAGAAATAGAGAATATTAACTATATAAAAGGTGTATATATATATGAAAGCAGTAATATAGGAAGAAAAAACAATTGGGATATAGTGAATCTATTAACAAATCCTCTGGATAGTAGAGATGGAACTAAGAAGTCAAAGGATAGTTTAGAGGGTATAATTGCAGATAAAACAAAAAACAATATTATACCTAAAGTATCATATGAAAAGGATGTTACAGGTAGATTAATGGAGCCAACCTATATAGAGGGTGAAAATAATATTAATGTAAAACTAACATTAGATAATGAACTGCAAAATGCAATTCATGAAATCTTGCAAGATGAGAAATATGAACAATATGATGAAGTTGCAGTTACCCTTATGGAGGCTAATACTGGCAAAATAAGAGCTATGACACAGAGAGATTATTCTATGCCCAATGTTAATATAGGAGCAGCTTCTAACCATGGATATTTTCCAGGATCCATATTTAAGATTTTACTACATGAAATAGGAATGGAGACAGGAGTAACTTGGCCTAATAAAATATATGAAAGAGATAAGACTATAAAGGAATTTAATAATAAGGATAAACTGACAGTAAGAGAAGCATTAATATGGTCCTCTAATGATATATTTTATCAAATAGGAGAAGATATAGGTTTTGACAATATATACAAGATCGCAAAACAACATGGTATGCTAGAGCCAGTTTTAGGTATGCATAACGAAGAAAGTGGCAATTTTGAGGTGGATAAAAGCAATATCACAAGGGATCAGGTAAGACATTCAGCTATTGGACAGAAAATAAGAATTACGCCACTTCATGCATTAAGTATTCCTACAACTGTGATTAATGGAGGTAAGCATGTTACACCTCAAATAATAGAGTCCTTTGTGGATAATGATAAAGAAGATGTAGAACCATATGAAATTAAAGAAGAAAGAATAATTAAGAAAAGTACAGCAAGTAGTTTAAAAGAAAATATGATTGATATAGTTAATTCATCTATAGGCACGGCAAAGAATGCTAATGTAGATGGGTTTACTGTTGGAGGCAAGACAGGTACTAGTGAGTACTTTGAGGTAGATAATGAGGGAAATAGAGTGAAACATTGTGATGGTTGGTTTTCAGGATTTTTTACTTATAAGAAGATAGAATATTCAATGGTTGTATTTGTGAAGGACATAAATTGTAATAGTGATTATCCAGAAGAGGGAGGAACCACTGCGGCACCAGTTTTTAATAGAATATTAAAGGTTATAGAGGAAAAAAACTGTTTAAGTTTAAAAAATAATCTTGCTCCATAGACTCTGATTATAGACATTCTATATTATATAGTAAAGATAATTTATATATAGGACTTAATCATAAAAAATATATAAGGTTTTAAAATGAAGCTTATATAGAGCCTGCATACCCTATAATAAAAATAATTTATATGTAGAAACTTAAATAGAATATAACTAATAAAATTAAGTTTTTATTAAATGTAAAAATCATGAAACATTTCAACTTAGTGGTCATATTATTATAATAAGCACTACTAGGAGGAATTGCTTTGTTAATTATTAACTACTTATTGGAGCTTGTAGCTAATACTACTCTTTTGACAGCCTATGTATCGGGAAGCAACTCTTTTCCCCAACCTTTGGATGAGGCTGAGGAAAAAAAGTATTTACTGAGATTAAAAGAAGGTGATCTTGAGGCAAAGAGTGTATTGGTAGAAAGAAATTTAAGACTTGTAGCTCACATTGTTAAGAAATATTCTTATTCAAATAAAGAGGTGGACGATCTAATTTCTATTGGGACAATTGGGTTAATTAAGGGGATTGATTCTTATAACCCATGTAAGGGAACAAGACTTGCTACATATGCAGCAAGGTGCATTGAAAATGAGATACTTATGCTTATGAGAAATAGTAAAAAAATTAAGAAGGAAATATATCTTCAAGATCCTATAGGTGTAGATAGAGAAGGAAATGAAATATCTCTTTTAGACATTTTAAGTAGTGAAGAGGATTCCGTTATTGATATAGTAGAAAGTAAAATACAAATAAGAAAACTCTATGAAAAAATGAATACATCACTAATGGAAAGAGAAAAATCCATAATACAAATGAGATATGGACTTATTGATGGAAAACCAAGAACACAAAGAGAAATTGCATCTATATTGGGGATTTCTAGATCCTATGTTTCAAGAATAGAGAAGAGAGCATTAAAAAAATTATTTAAAGAATTAAATGGGACAAAAAAATAAATAGGTAGAATATTCTAAAAAATCAGCCTTTATCTTAAATAAGGGCTGATTTTTTAGTTTATTTTAATATTTCCGAAGAATTTTGCTAATGGTATATTGTAATTTATAGAAATCTATTTTATATTGATAAGAGGTGAAAAAAATTAACTTAATTATATATAAAATAGATAAAACTTTAAAATAAAGGTAAAATAATATTTTATGTTAAATGTACGAGTTTATGACATTCTCTTAAAGGGGGAAGATTATTATGAGTAAACACATAGTAGCAATAGATATAGGTGAATCAAAGGTATGTGCATCTTCAGGATTCATAGATAGTAATGGAGAGTTACAAGTTCATGCCATAGCTAGTGCAAAGTGTGGAGGAGTTAAAGAATCAAAAATTGTAGATATAGATAAGGTTGTTATAGCTATAGAAAGGTGTAAGAAACAGTTAGAAAACGGTATGGAAGAATCTATAGAGGATGTATATATAGTTATTCCTAGTTCTATATGTCAGTATAGTAAAAATAAAGGTGTAGTATCTATTTCACCAGAGGTTGGAGTTATTAAGGAGAAAGATATAAAGAGAGTATTAGACGCAGCTAAACTCATGCATGTAAGCAAGGGAATGGAAGTAATAGAAGCTATACCGAATGAGTATTATATAGACGGATATAAATGCTATAAAGATCCTATAGGCACGGAGGCATTAAGATTTGAAGTAGATGCATTGTTGGTATTAGCAGAAGCAGAGGCACTGGATAATTTTATAAGAAGTGTAAATAAAGCTGGAATGAAGGTGAAGGGTATTTCTCTTCAAATTGTAGCTGAAGCTATGGCATGTGTATCTAGAGAACAAAAGAAAAGTGGAGTTGCGATAATTGATGTAGGTGCAGAAACTGTTGATATTTGTGTTTATAAAAATGATAAAGCATGTTATAATTTTAGTATGGTTATTGGTGGTAATAATATTTCAAAGGATATTTCACTTTGTTTAAAGATACCATATAATAATGCTGAAGATTTAAAAATTAAATATGGTATTGTTATAGATGAAGATAAGAGAAATGAATTAATAAAAATTAAAACTTCCTATGATGACATAGTAAGTATAAAAGTGGGTACTTTATCAGAAATAATTGAAGCTAGAGTAGAACAAATATTACAAATTGTAAAAGGTTATTTAGAAAAAAATGATTTGTATGATAAGATAGCTAATATTATTTTACTAGGTGGGGGAATAACTCAATATAAATCTATAATAAATATTTCAGAACAGATATTTAATATGCCAATAGAGATAGGAATGTCTAAACATATAGGAGCATCAAACTCTATATATACAAATGTAGTTGGAGTTTTAGATGATGTTACTAATTCACTAGTAAAAGATATGAATATTAATAATGTATATGATACTGACCATGGTATAGGAAATTCTAAGGTTAATGAAGACTTAGATGAGAATAAAAATAACAGAAGTGGAATTATGAATAAGATAAGAGGATTTTTCGAAGAATTTTTTTAGAAATAGGGAGGGAATAATATGTTAGATTTTGATGTAGATATCAAGGAATTTGCACAGATAAAAGTAATTGGTTGTGGTGGCGGTGGTAATAATGCTGTTAACAGAATGATAAAAGAAGGATTAAGAAATGTTGAGTTTATTGGCATTAATACAGATAAACAAGCATTAGCGGTTTCACAAGCTGGTCATAAAATTCAGATAGGGGACAAACTTACAAAGGGATTAGGCGCAGGGGCTAACCCTGAAATTGGTAAAAATGCAGCACAGGAAAGCAAAGATGAGATATCACAAGCTATAAAGGGTGCAGACATGGTATTTATAACCGCTGGTATGGGTGGTGGAACAGGAACAGGTGCAGCTCCTGTTGTAGCTGAAATAGCTAAAGCTATGAATATACTGACGGTTGGAGTTGTTACAAAGCCATTCCCATTTGAAGGTAGAAAAAGAATGATTCAAGCTGAAATGGGAATTAAGGATTTAAAAGATAAGGTTGATACACTTGTTACTATTCCAAATGAAAGACTTCTTGCCATGGTAGACAAAAAAACATCTTTAGTAGAAGCTTTTAAGTTCGCAGATGATGTTTTAAAACAAGGTGTGCAAGGAATATCTGATTTAATTACTATTCCAGGATTAGTTAACCTTGACTTTGCGGATGTAAGAACAATTATGTATGATAAAGGACTTGCACATATGGGTGTAGGTAGAGCAACAGGAGAAAATAGAGCACAAGAGGCTGCAAAACAGGCTATATCAAGTCCATTACTTGAAACTTCAATAGTTGGTGCCACTGGGGTATTATTAAACATAACTGGTGGAAGTGATCTGGGACTTTTAGAAATAAGTGAAGCAGCAAGCATAGTACAGGAAGCGGCAGATCAAGATGCAAACATAATATTTGGTGCAGTTATTGATGAAAATCTAAAGGATGAATTAAGAATAACTGTAATTGCAACAGGATTTGAAAATGAAAGAAACCAAAAGGATGATTTTATTAAGAGAGAGATTAATGAAGAAGAAAATAACAAAAATTCTAAGGATAAGTCAAGAGATATGGATTATGATTCTTTAGATATTGATATTCCACCTTTCTTAAGAAGACAAGGAAGATAAATATATTTAAGTGTAGTTAAAATAACTACACTTTTTTTATTTTTTGTAAAAACTTTATAAGTATATTGGTATTAATATAAATTATATGAAATAAAATATCAGATTATACAAAAAGAAAGTTATTTTTAAGGGATAAGATATGACAAAGTTTTATAAATTAAAAATGTATAATATTACCAAAGGGGTGGTAACACTTATGGAAATATATATAGATGTATTGCTTTTAGAAAATTTTCTAGTCAATTTTTTTTTAATTTATGTGACTATTAGGACTGTAAGAATTTATTGTGATTTAAAGAGAGTTTATTTAAGTGCATTTATAGGGTCTCTCTCCTGTATTATTGTATTGCTCTATCCTATGAATTCAATAATGCAATTGATAATGAAGTTTGGAGTTGCTTTTGTTATGTTATGGATACCCTACGGAAATAAGTTTTCTGCAGTAATTAAAGCATTACTAATATTTATAATGTACTCTATGGTATTAGCGGGCATGTGCATATTTATTAAGTTTAATGAAATGGGCTTTTTACCAACAGATAAAGTTATATTAGATTTTTCCTACAAAAAGTTACTTTTAGCAATTATGATCATTTTTGTATTTATAGATAGAATCGTTATTTATATAAGAGATAGAAAAGATTTACATAAACTTGTATACAATATTGATATTTGTTTTGATGAATACAAAAAAAGCATAAGAGCTTTTTTAGATACTGGGAATGAGCTTAGAGAACCTGTGACTAATCTACCAGTTATATTGGTTGAGGAATCTATGTTTGAGCTTATGAAATTTGAAGAGAAATCCATGTTTACAATTCCTTATAGAGTAGTAGATGGAAGTAAGGGGAAGTTATATGGGATTAAACCAAGGCGTGTAGATATACATTTAGATGATGATAATATTGAAAGTAAGCAGGTGATAATAGCTTTTTGTAAGGAAAAATTGAGCACTACTGGAGATTTTAATGCACTTTTATCAAGAGGAATATTATAGATTTGGGGGTAGTAGTATGTTAGATATAAAGATATGGATGAATAAGCTTATAATAAAATTAGGACTATTTTATAAAAGTATATTTTATATTGGAGGAAGTGATGCACTTCCTCCACCACTGTCAAAGGAGGAAGAAGCTGAATTAATAGGTAAAATAGCAGATGGGGATGAACATATAAGAGCTACATTAATTGAGAGAAATCTTAGGTTAGTTGTCTATATAGCTAGAAAGTTTGAAAATACAGGTGTTAATATTGAGGATTTAATTTCAGTGGGTACAATTGGCTTAATAAAAGCTGTAAATACTTTTGACCCACAAAAGCTGATAAAATTAGCTACCTATGCATCAAGATGTATTGAAAATGAGATTTTAATGTATTTAAGAAGAAATAGTAAAATCAAGGCAGAAATATCATTTTATGAACCTTTAAATATAGATTGGGATGGGAATGAGTTATTATTATCAGATATATTAGGTACTGAAAATGATATGGTTTATAACATGATTGAGGATCAAGTGGATAGACATCTTCTTGTATTAGCCATGGATAAGCTAAATAGTAGGGAGAAGGAAATAGTTGAACTTAGATTTGGATTAAATGGCACGACGGAAAAAACACAAAAGGAAGTAGCTGATATGCTTGGTATATCTCAATCCTATATATCAAGATTAGAAAAGAGAATTATTAAAAGGTTGAAAAAAGAAATTAATAAAATGATATAAGTTTGTCTATAGTATAAAAGCTTTTCAAGCGGGGGATAATTTAAAAGCAACTATACTGAAGGGATGGATGACCTTATGATGATAAATAAAGTTGAAATTTGTGGAGTCAATACATCTAAGTTACCTATAATACCGGAAAAAGAGATGAGGAGCCTATTGCTCCTAGTGAAAAATGGGGACAATAATTCTCGAGAGAGGTTTATTAGAGGTAACTTAAGACTTGTATTAAGCGTAATACAGCGTTTTAATAATAGGGGGGAAAACGTAGACGACTTATTTCAAGTAGGATGCATAGGACTTATAAAGTCCATAGATAATTTTGACTTGTCTCAAAATGTAAAATTTTCAACTTATGCAGTACCAATGATAATAGGAGAAATAAGGCGGTATTTACGCGATAATAACTCTATTAGAGTGAGTAGATCTTTGAGAGACATAGCATATAGAGCTTTGCAAGTAAGAGATGCCCTAATAAACAAAAATAATAAAGAGCCAACTATATCTCAAATAGCAGAAGAACTTCAAATTCCAAGAGAAGAGGTGGTATTCGCATTAGATGCTATACAAGACCCTGTATCCTTATTTGAGCCGATTTATCATGATGGTGGAGATGCCATATTTGTAATGGATCAAATAAGTGATGGGAAAACAGGGGATGAAAATTGGATTGAAAACTTATCTATAAATGAGGCCATGAAAAAGTTAAATACTAGAGAAAAACTCATACTTAATTTAAGATTTTTTAATGGTAAGACGCAGATGGAGGTTGCAGATGAAATAGGAATATCTCAAGCTCAGGTATCTAGGCTTGAAAAATCTGCTTTAAAACACATGCGTAAATATGTATAGAGCCTTTTAGGCTCTATTTTTTCTTTATTATTAGAATAAAATTACTGGGTAGATAATATAATTATATAAATACTATTAATAGAGGTGAGGAAGATGATGTTACAAGAAGAACTATTTTCTATAAATAATATGAGGAATATGGAAGTAGTTGATATCAATACTGGAAGGAAAATAGGATTGATAAAAGATTTTGTAATAGATTGTGATGAGTATAAAATAACTAGCCTTGTAATTCCTACTCAAAGGGTATCATGGCTAGCAAAGGATAATGATATTGAAATACCTTGGAATAGGATTACTAAAATTGGTGTTGATGTAATATTAGTAGATGCTATGGACATAGTAGAATGTGATGTATAAACATATTTAAATCTATTAAAGGGATAAACTTAATCTGAAATTCATATAAATGTAGAAAAAACAATGAAATAATGATAATATATATTTTATATAAAATATATTTTATATAAAATATATAAGAAGAGATGTGAAAAAGTTGAAATGTCCATACTGTAATTACGCTGAAAGTAAAGTTATTGATTCAAGAGCTACTGATGATGATTCTGCAATCAGGAGAAGAAGAGAGTGTTTAGGGTGCAATAAAAGGTATACAACCTATGAAAAAGTGGAAAATATACCTATATTAGTCATTAAGAAAGATTCTAGTAGAGAGTACTTCGATAGAAATAAAATAATAAATGGGCTAATTAAAGCCTGCGAAAAAAGACCTGTATCCAGAGGGCGAATAGAAGAAATATCTGAAGGTGTAGAAAAGCAATTATATAATAATATGATTACAGAGGTTTCTTCAGATTATATAGGTGAACTCATTATGAATATGCTAAAAGAAACAGATGAAATTTGCTATGTAAGATTTGCATCTGTGTATAGGCAATTTAAAGATATTAATACTTTTATGGAAGAAATAAGAAGTTTGATTGAAAAGAAATAGTAGATATATTGTTTTAAAGGTAGTTATAATACTGTGTTTTAAAATCATAAATGGAGAAAACCAAGTGTTTTCTCTATTTTTTTCAGAAAATATATATTTTAAAGTTAATATCATGTTAAAAATATATAAATGTTATAAATCTTATGTACAATATAACAGTATAATAGAAATAGTTGAGGTAGATATATGAAAATAATAGATAATGATATGGGAACATTTATTACCATTGATCTTAAAGGAGCAGTGGCAGTATTTTCAACAGCTAATAAGGCTTTGAATTTTAATAAAAATATAATTGAAGGAATTGAGAACTTAGCTAAACTTAAAGATATGTATAATGTAAAAGAAGTAAGGTATTTAAATCAAATTCATAGTGATCGTATTTTTAGTGATATAGATTTTATTGGGGAAGGAGATGCAATTATAACTAGTAGAAGAGAGGAAATTATAGGGGTATTTACTGCTGATTGTGTGCCGGTTTTATTATATGATGGGGAAAAGAACATAGCGGGTGCTATTCATAGTGGGTGGAAGGGAACATTAAAAGAAATAGTATTTAAGACATTAAAAGAAATGAATCTTAAGTATGGAAGTAATGCAGAAAATATTCAAGCTATTATAGGACCACATAACAGGGAGTGTTGTTATGAAGTAAGTGAGGAATTAATTGGATGTTTTAAGGACAGTGATACTTATAAAGAAAAATTAATTAATAAGAATAGATTTTTAAGCTTGAGTAGGTGTATAGAAATACAGCTTAAAAACTTTGGACTTAAGGATGAAAATATACATGATTTAAATTTATGTACTTACTGTAGTGAGGAATACAATCTACACTCATATAGGAAAAATCAAGATAAGAATATATATGGAAGAATGTTTTCTTTTATATATATTAAATAACAACCTGTGTATAATGAATAATAGGTTATGCATATAAAGTAATAGTTAGTAGGCTATAATGGAGGGGTATATATGACAAATTCAAAAATACTCGTTGTGGATGATGAGGTTAACATAGTAGAGTTAATAGGGTTTAATTTAGAAAAAAATGGATACGAAGTTATAAAAGCAAATGATGGATTAGAGGGATTAAGGCTTGCAAAGGAACATATTCCACAGGTTATACTATTAGACCTAATGTTACCTGGAATGGATGGATATGATGTGTGTAAGGAAATTAGAAAGTGTACATATACGGCAAATATACCCATTATAATGCTTACGGCTAAGAGTGAAGAGTTTGATAAGATACTAGGGTTAGAGTTAGGAGCAGATGATTATATTACAAAGCCATTTTCTGTTAGAGAGTTATTAGCTAGAGTGAAAGCTGTTTTAAGAAGAGCTACTACTCAATATGAGGAGAAAAAATATGGGTTTGGGAATATTACTGTTGATTTCGAAAAGCATGAAGTACTTAAGGATATGAATAAAATAGACCTTACATTGAAGGAATTTGAACTATTGGAAACTTTAATAAAAAATAAGGGAAGAGTTATAAATAGAGAGTTTTTATTAGAAGAAATATGGGGATACGAGTATATTGGTGAAACTAGAACTATAGACGTTCATATAAGACATCTAAGAAAAAAAATTGAGCAAGATGATAAGAATCCTGTGTATATACAGACTGTAAGGGGCATAGGATATAGATTTAATGAGGTGAAGTAAGATTGAAAAAAAAATTAATGGCTGTCATAGTAACTATAGTGATAACAGTACTAATTTTAGTATCACTATTATTTAATTTTATATTTCACCAATACAATGAAATTAATATAAAGACATATTTAAAAACCAGCAATGAATTTATGAAAAATTATTTAGTAGAGAGTGATTATGACTACAGCGGGTTATTAAATAATAATAATTTTAAGGGAGTTCCATTAAGAGTTACTTATGTATCTAATAATGGAGAGGTACTTTATGATAATAACGTATCATTTCATCTTATGGATTATCATGATACTAGAGAAGAAATAGTGAAAGCTAAGGAAGTAGGAGTATATGAAGTTATAAGAGAAAGTGATACCTTTAATGTAGATATGTTATATGTTGCAACGGCATGTCCTAATGGAAGTGTTATTAGAAGTGCTATGGAGTTGAAAGAATTGGAGTTTTTAGTGGGAGATTATTTGCAATACTATATATGGATATTCATGGTAGTTGCGCTTATAGCTTCTGTAGCTAGTTATAAAGTAGCATATTGTTTAACAAAGCCCATTGAAGATTTAAATTACATTACATCTCAGATGGCTAAGGGAGAATTTTTTAGACGAGCTGATGTTGTCACTGGAGATGAAGTTGGAGTATTAGCTAAGAATTTCAATTTAATGGCTAATAAATTAGAGGAAACTGTAAGTAATGCTACAGAAGAGCATAATAAGCTTAAGGCTATAATTGAAAGCATGGATAGTGGAATTATAGCAATAGATAGAGAAGATAGAATTTTGATGATAAATCCATACGCTTTAGAACTCTTTGAGATTGAAGAAGATGTTATAGGGGAAAATATACTTGATTCAAAAAAGTGTAATATTCTTAGTGAGATTTTAAGAAATGATAAAAATAGCTATGAAGAGATAAAGTTATTTAATATCGGTGATAAGGAACTTAGAATAAAGAAGGCTGATGTAATTAATGGAAAGGAGCATATTGGACTAGTTATTGTAATACAGGATATAACTGATATAAAAAGATTGGAAAATAGTAGATCTAGATTTGTAACTAATGTAACACATGAATTAAAGACTCCACTCACATCCATAAGAGGTTTTGCAGAAACATTAAGAGATGTTGAGGATCCTAAGGTAAGAGAAAAGTTTTTAGATATAATTAATGAAGAAGCTGAACGATTAACTAGATTAATAAATGACATTCTTTTATTATCTAGTTTGGAACAACAAACCTATAGTGAATATGAAAGTATCGATATAAATAAGATTTTAAGAGATGTTTACTATATGATTAAAAGTTCTGCAAAGGAACGTGAAGTAACTATTAAGATAGTGGGAGATAAGATGCCCTTAGTATATGGTGAAGAGGATAAGTTTAAACAAATGTTTATAAACTTAGTTGATAATGCTGTTAAGTATTCTGGAAACGGAAGTATAGTAATTATTAGCAAGAGTATTATAGGTGATAAGGTTGAAATTACCGTTGAAGATAATGGAGTTGGAATAGAAGAAGAGCATTTAGGGAAATTATTTGAAAGGTTTTATAGGGTAGACAAGGCACGTTCTAGAAATAACGGTGGAACAGGATTGGGACTTGCAATTGTAAAACATATAGTTAAATTATTCAATGGAGATATAAGGGTTGAAAGCAAAGTAGGAATAGGAACAAAGTTTATGGTTACACTAAATATAAAACAAAAATAGTATGAGACACTTGGTAATGAAAATTGCTAGGTGTCTTATATTTTTGCATTCTATTATTATAAAGGGATTTCCTTATGGGTTTCGAAGTATTGTATTATCTTTTTAAGAATAAAGAAACTTAAATACCTATATGCCCCTATGCTTTGTTAAATATTATTAACGTGAAATAACTTTCTTTAACTTATACATAATAGTGGCTTAACTTAGGGAATATATAATTAGATATATAGAGAAAACACTTAAGATATGGAGGAAATTAATATGAAATCAAAGAAGACAAAAGCTTTAGTTTGTATATTAACAATATCATTAATGGCGGGTACATTGGTAGGATGCTATGGCAATGATGAAAATACAAAACCAAATACAGAGGTAGAAAATAATGAGAAAAAGGAAGACGGAATAGAGGGCACAATAACTAGCCTAGGATCTACAGCATTACAGCCACTTATAGAAGAAGCGGCAAATAACTTTAGAGCAAAGTATCCTAAGGTTCTTATTAATGTACAGGGTGGAGGAAGTGGAGCGGGTATAAATCAAGTTTCACAAGGTACTATAGAAATAGGAAATTCAGATGTTTTAGCAGAGGATAAATTAAAGGATCAAGGGAGAATTAAGGAATTAGTAAATAATGAAATATGTGCACAGGGGTTTGCAGTAGTAACAAGTAAGGATGTTAAGGTAGATAATTTAACAAAGGATCAAATAAAAAAGATCTTCAAGGGTGAAGTTACTAATTGGAAGGAAGTTGGAGGAGGAGATGGAGATATAAACATTATAAACAGAGAGGCTTCATCTGGTACAAGAGCTACATTTGTAAAAGCTGTTATGGATGGAGAAGGTGAAAATGAAAGATTAGGGACAACTCAAACATCAAGTGGTGGGGTTAGGACATCATTAAAGCAGGTTCAAGGGGGAATAGGATATTTAGCTATGTCTTATTTGACAGAGGATGTTAAAAGAGAAGTTAATGTAATAAAGATAGATAATGTAGAGGCTACAATTGAAAATATTGGGAAAGGTGATTATAGTTTCTGGTCTTATGGGCATATGTATACAAAGGGTGAAGCAAAGGGAGCTACTAAGGCTTTCATAGATTATATTATTAGTAAAGAAAATGAAGAGTTAATTGAAAAAGCAGGATATATACCAATGAGCAAGGTAAAAAAATAATTATAAGAGTATATTCTTTTGAATATACATTGCAGTTTATAAGTTAAATGAGCAAGTCAAAAAACTATAAAGCGAGAAGGTAGAAAATTATGAAAGGCAAGAACTATTGGAAGAATATAAAAAATGAATATTTGGGAAGAGGATTTGTTACTTTCTGTGGATTTTTAATAATATTTCTAACGATAAGTATAATTGCTTTTCTAGGTGTTAAAGGAGTGAGTACATTTACTAAGCAGGGATATCCTTTAGAGGATTTCCTCTTTAGTTTTAACTGGAATCCGGGAGCAGAGGTTCCTTCATTGGGGGCACTTACCTTCATTGTTGGCTCAGCATTGGTATCAATAGGCGCAGTATTACTAAGTACACCTATAGCTTTATCTGTAGCTATATTTAGTAATTTTATATCTCCCAAGCTTGGAAAAAAGGTTATACAACCAGTATTAGAATTATTTGTAGGTATACCATCTGTAGTATATGGATTATTAGGTATAAGCCTATTAGTTCCACTTATTAGAGATACTACAGGAGGCATTGGATTTAGTCTATTGGCGGGTATTTTAGTTTTAAGTGTAATGATTTTACCTACTATTGCAACTATATCTTCTGATGCCATAAAGAGTGTATCTAGAGACTATGTGGAAGGGTCCTATGGACTTGGAGCTACAAGATGGCAAACAATAAAAAACGTGGTGCTACCAGCTAGTAAAACTGGAATATTAACATCCATTATATTAGGCCTTGCAAGAGCCTTTGGAGAAGCTTTAGCTGTACAAATGGTCATAGGGAATAGCATTAAATTGCCTAATAGTTTATTTAAACCAGCTACAACCTTAACCAGCATCATAACTATGGATATGGCAAATACAGTAGAGGGGACTTTATGGAATGACGCAATATGGTCACTGGCATTAATATTACTAATAATATCATTCTTATTTATTATAATAACTAAAGCCCTTGCAAAAGGGGAGGATGTATAAATGAAAGCTAAAACTATAGATAAGATTTGGACTTGTATTTTATATATAATAAGTTTTTTAATTGCAATTTTACTTGTGGGAATATTTTCTTATATAATTTTTAAAGGTAAAAATGCTTTAAATCCAAGGTTTTTATTTGGAAAACCAAGGTTTGGAGCAGCAGGTGGAGGAATAGGACTCCAATTGTTTAATTCATTTTATATGCTGATAATTTCTTTAATCTTAACAGTCCCTCTTGGAGTCGGAGCAGGTGTGTATTTAGCGGAATATGCAAAAGAAGGTACACTGCTAAATATTATTAGATTATGCATAGAAACCATGGCATCGTTACCTTCAATAGTAGTTGGATTATTTGGATTTTTGGTTTTGGTGAATATGACCAAGTGGGGCTTTACATTATTCTCAGGAGCATTGGTTATAACAATCTTAAACCTGCCTTCCTTAACAAGGGTTACAGAGGATGCAGTTAGAACGGCATCAAAGATTGTAAAGGAAGCTAGTTTAGGATTAGGTGCTACAAGGTGGCAAACAATAAAAAGAGTTATATTACCAAGTGCATTTCCGCAAATATTAACTGGGATAATACTGGCTTCAGGGAGGATATTTGGAGAATCAGCGGCGTTGCTATATACCTCAGGTATGAGTGCACCACCCCTTAATTTTAACGCTACAACAATATTTACAAAGGGATCTCCATTTAATATATTTAGACCAGCAGAAACATTGTCAGTATATATTTGGAAATTAAATACTGAGGGAATAGTTCCTGATGCCTCTCAGATTGCAGCAGGTGCAGCGGCTGTATTGATAATAATGGTTGTGATTTTCAATATTTTATCAAGGGTAATTGGAAATATAGTTTATAAGAGATTTACTGGAGAGCTTTAAAATACTATAAGAGGAGGAATTATGATGCAGATAATAGAAACTAAAAACTTGAACTTGTTTTATGGAAATAATCACGCCTTAAAAGATATAAATTTAAAGATAGAAAAGAATAAAGTAACTGCATTTATAGGACCATCAGGTTGTGGTAAATCTACTTTTCTCAGGACCTTAAATAGAATGAATGACTTAATAGATTCTGTAAATATAAAAGGTGAAGTGTTTTATGAAGAAAAAAATATTTACACAGAGGACTATGATGTAATCGAGTTACGAAAAAAAATCGGAATGGTTTTTCAGAAACCCAATCCATTCCCCATGTCTATTTATGATAATATAGCTTATGGTCCAAGGATTCATGGGATTACTGAGAAGAAAAAGCTAGACGAAATAGTTAGGAGGAGCCTAGAAGGTGCAGCTATATGGCAGGAGGTTAAGGGGCGATTAAATAAAAGTGCACTTAGCTTGTCAGGAGGGCAACAGCAAAGAATATGTATTGCTAGAACCTTGGCTGTAGAACCAGAGGTCATACTTATGGATGAGCCTACTTCAGCACTAGATCCTATATCAACTTCTAAGGTTGAAGAATTAATTCAGGAGTTAAAAAATAAGTATACTGTAATTATTGTAACTCATAATATGCAACAAGCAGGAAGAATATCTGATAAAACAGCTTTTTTCTTATCGGGAGAAGTTGTTGAATTTGATGATACAAAGGAAATATTCTATAATCCTAAGGATAAGAGAACAGAGGATTATATCAGTGGAAGATTTGGTTAAAATATTACTAAGACTAAAATGAGGTGTTATTTATGAGAAATAGTTTTGAAAATAGTATGGATAATCTTCAGAGTGACTTGGTAAACATGGGGACTATGGTTGAGGGTCAGCTAGAAAAGGCAGTACATTGTTTATTAAATGAAGATTGTATTTTAGCGGAGGCTATAATTCTTGGAGATGATGAAATTGACAATTTAGAGAGAATTGTAGAGAGTAAGGCTATAAGACTAATAGCGACACAACAACCTTTGGCTAGGGATCTTAGAAAAATATTTACTATAATTAAAATAGTAACTGATTTAGAGCGTATAGGGGATCATTGTGTATCAATAGCTAGAATTACTAAAAGGTTAGAAAATCAAAATCTATACATTAGAAATTTACAAGAAATTAATAGTATGAAAAATATAATATCAGTTATGATAAGAGGTTCTATAGATTCCTATGTATATGTAGATGAGAAAAAAGCATATGAAGTTTGTAGCCTAGATGATAGTTTAGATGAAAGATATATGAAGTTGTATTCTAGAATATTAGAGGATATGAATTCAAATAAGGTATTAATAGAGAATGGAACTAATTTGTTATTTGTTATTAAATTTTTAGAACGTATAGGAGATCACCTTACCAATATATGCGAATGGACGATTTATTTAGCTACTGGAGAACAGGTATTACTAAACGATTAATGTGAAAACTATTGGGAATACTATACCCAATAGTTTTTTTATATTTATGTATACATTGACTTAAGGAACTCTATAGGGTAATATTATTTAATGGATAATTGACGTGGTTAAGGAGAAAAAGATGAACAATGTAATAGAAAAAATTTTTCCTAATAGCATAGCAGAAGAGGTTGAGATAGAACCAGGTGATAAATTACTAAGTATTAATGGGAATGAAGTAAAAGATATAATAGATTATAAATTTCTTATTACAGATGAATATTTAGAACTGGAAATAGAGAAGACCTGCGGAGAGATTTGGGAAATAGAAATTGAAAAAGAGTATGATGAGGACTTAGGAATAGAGTTCAGAGAGGCAATTCTAGATAGGGCAAAGACTTGTACAAATAATTGTATGTTTTGCTTTGTTCATCAACTACCTAAAGGTATGAGGGAAACCTTATATTTTAAGGATGATGATTCAAGATTATCATTTTTACAAGGTAATTTTGTTACATTGACAAATATGAAGGAAGAGGATGTTGAAAGGATAATAAAATATAGGATTAGTCCTATAAATATTTCTGTTCATACAACTAATCCAGAACTTAGAGTGAAGATGCTTAATAATAGATTCGCTGGTAAAGTATATGACTACCTAAGGCGTTTTAGTGAAGCAGGAATAATAATGAATTGCCAAATAGTACTTTGCCCAGGTATAAATAATGGTAAGGAACTAGAGAGAACCATTAAAGATTTGCATGCTCTTTATCCCGCAGTTCAGAACATTGCAGCTGTGCCTCTTGGGGTAACAAAGTTTAGGGATAATCTACCCAATCTAACTATCTATACAAAAGAGACGGCTAAGGAAGAAATTGATTTAGTTAAAAAATATTCAGATAGGTTTATTAAAGAAATAGCAACCCCTTTTATAAGGTTATCTGATGAATTTTATGTTATTGCTGAAGAAGAGATGCCAAGGGCCGATTTTTATGGTTCGTATGAACAATTAGAAGATGGTGTTGGTATGCTTAGGTTACTTGAGGATACGGTTAATAAAACAGTAGGAATATTAAAAAATAATAAAAGAGGTAGCTTTACATTTGTAACGGGTAAATCTGCTTATAAGCATATGGAAAGAGTTGCTAATATTATTATGAATGAAAATCCTAAAATACATATTAAAGTAAAACAAATAGTGAATAACTTTTTTGGACATACAATTACTGTTACAGGACTATTGACAGGTAAAGATATAATAGAACAATTAAAGGACTTTGAGATTGGTGATTATATCATTATGCCTAATAATTTACTTAAAAAGGGTTATGAGCTAGGGGAATGTTATGAACAACTACTTTTAGATGATTCCACAATTCCACAATTAGAAAAGATATTGAAGAAAAAAATTATTATATGTGATTTTACAGGTGAAGATTTAGTTCAGCTAATAGATGATCACTGCAAGGAGGCATAAAATGGCAAAACCAATAGTTGCAATAGTTGGTAGACCTAATGTAGGTAAATCTACATTATTTAATAAAATCGCTGGTAAGAGGATTTCAATAGTTCAAGATACTCCAGGGGTTACACGAGATAGAATATACGCTGAGGGTGAATGGATAGGGAAGAAATTCACTATGATTGATACAGGTGGTATAGAACCAGAAAATGAAGATATAATCTTTGCTCAAATGAGAAGACAAGCGACAATTGCGATAGAAACTGCAGATGTAATTGTATTTATAGTAGACGGTAGACAAGGGTTAACTGATTCGGATAGTGAAGTTGCTTTAATGCTTAGAAAAAGTACAAAGCCAATTTTATTAGTTGTTAATAAAATTGATAGAATGGAGCAAGAATCTAACATGTACGAATTCTACAATCTAGGATTAGGTACACCAATAGCTATATCTGCTAATCAAGCATTAGGGCTTGGAGATATGTTAGATGAAATTGTAAGAAGTTTCCCTCCAGAAGATGAAAATGAAGAGGAAGATGCACCTATAAGCATAGCTGTTGTAGGAAAGCCAAATGTAGGCAAATCTTCTCTTATAAATAAAATATTGGGCGAGGAAAGAAATATAGTAAGTAGTATACCAGGGACTACTAGAGATGCTATAGATAGTACAATAGAGACTGAAATAGGAACATTTACAATGATAGATACAGCTGGTATAAGAAGAAAGAGCAAGGTTAAAGAAGAAATTGAAAGATACAGTGTTATACGAAGTTTAGCATCTGTAGAGAAGGCTGATGTATGTATACTTGTAATTGATGCCATAGATGGATTAACAGATCAAGATGAAAAAATAATAGGATATGCTCATGAACAAAACAAAGCTATATTAGTTGTTATAAATAAGTGGGACTTAATAGAGAAAGATGATAAAACACTTGATATATATACTAAGCAATTAAAGAGTGCTTTGAACTTTATGCAATATGCAGATTACCTATTTATTTCAGCTAAAACTGGCCAAAGAGTACAAAAGGTACTAGAGATGGCTAAGGAATGTTATAATAGCTACTCAAAACGTGTATCAACAGGGGTATTAAATGAGATTATCAGTAAGGCTATCTTAATGAAGGGACCACCAGTTATATGCGGAAGAAGATTGAAAATATTTTATGTAAGCCAGGTAGGGGTTAAGCCTCCAACCTTTATATTCTTTGTAAATAACCCAGAATTAGTTCACTTTTCTTATAAAAGATACTTAGAGAATCAATTAAGGAATAGTTTTGGATTCAGGGGAACAGGAATTAAATTTATCTTCAGAGAAAGGAAGGAATAAACTATGTCAAAGGTTACTTTCATAGGCGGTGGAAGCTTCGGCACAGCACTTGCCATTTCACTTGCACAAAAGAATATAGATGTTTCAATCTGGGCTAGGGATGAAAATGTAGTTAATGATATAAATATTAATAGACGAAATTCTAAATATCTAAAAAATATTAAGCTACCAGAGGGAATAAGTGCATTTGTAAATATGAGAGATGCCATTTGCGGCTCCCAGGTAGTTGTACTTGGAACACCTTCCCATGTTATAAAGGATATTAGCATAAAACTTAAGGAAATAATTAGTGAAGAGGCTATAGTTGTAAGTATAGCTAAGGGTATAGAGCAAGATTCTTTAAAAAGGTTATCACAGGTTATAGGCGAAGAGCTACCTAAGAACAAAGTAGTAGTTCTATCTGGCCCTAGCCATGCTGAAGAGGTTGCAATTAATATACCTACAACTTTAGTTTCGTCATCTTTTGATGAAGATGCTGCAAAGTATATACAGGATTTATTTATGACAGATAAGTTGAGAGTATACACCAACACAGATTTAATAGGTGTGGAAATAGGGGGAGCTGTAAAAAATATAATTGCATTAGCAGCAGGTATACTTGATGGTATAGGCTATGGTGATAATTCTAAGGCTGCTCTTATGACAAGAGGTATGAGTGAAATTGCTAGAGTTGGTATAAAAATGGGTGGAAGACCAGAAACTTTTTATGGACTTACTGGTATGGGGGACTTAATAGTAACTTGTACAAGTATGCATAGCAGAAATAGAAGAGCTGGTATCTTAATTGGTAAGGGTTATACTATGGAAGAAGCTAGCAAAGAAGTTGGAATGGTAGTTGAAGGTATAAAAGCCTGTAAGGCATTTCATTCACTAAGTAAAAAATTAAATGAAGATATGCCAATCACTCAAACACTTTACAAGGTGCTTTTTGAGAATAAGGATCTTAATGATGCTGTATATGAATTAATGACTAGAGATAAAAAACAAGAGATTTATTAATATATCAAAAAAAAGTTGTAATACTTTTCAAACTTTCTAATATATATATAGTGTAGAAAGTATATAGGAGGGTATATATATTGGAAAACTTTGATATATACAAAGAAATAGCAGAAAGAACTCAAGGGGATATATATGTAGGAGTTGTGGGACCAGTGAGAACTGGAAAATCTACTTTTATAAAAAGATTCATGGACCTAATGGTTATTCCGAACATAGATAATCCACATAAGAAAGAGCGTGCTAAGGATGAACTGCCTCAAAGTGCATCTGGCAAAACTATCCACACAACGGAACCTAAGTTTATACCAAATGAAGCGGTTGAAATTTTATTTCATGAGGAAACAAGGCTGAAGGTTAGAATGGTTGATTGTGTTGGATATATTGTTAAGGGGGCTTTAGGATATAAAGAAGGCGAAACTCCTAAAATGGTACACACACCTTGGTATGATCATGAAATACCTTTTGAAGAAGCTGCAGAAATAGGAACAAAGAAAGTAATTACTGAACATTCAACTATAGGTATAGTTATAACTACGGATGGTAGTATTACAGGGATTACTAGAAATGATTATGTTGAGGCAGAGGAAAGAGTTATAAAAGAACTCAAATCTATAAAAAAGCCATTTATTATTGTTTTAAACACCAATAAGCCTACAGATAAAGAAACTATTGAACTAAAGGAAAGTTTAATATCGAAGTATGATGTTCCCGTAGAGATAATGGATGTTATGAGTATGAAAGAAGTAGATATTGACAAAATTCTTGAAATGGTATTAAAAGAGTTTCCAATTAAGGAAATTCAAATTAATATGCCTCAATGGATAGAAAAATTAGCTCCATCACATTGGTTAAAGGATAAATTTATGTCTGTAGTTCAAGAAATGTGTAAGAACATATTTAAGGTTAGAGACGTGAAAAAAAGCTTCATTAGTTTTTCAGAATTAGATTTTTTAGAAAATAGTAAAATTAATGAAATTAATTTAGGTTGTGGAACTGTTAAGTTAACATTAAACCCAGAATCAGGATTATTTTATAAAATTTTAAGCGAAGTTTGTTCTTGTGATATTAAGGGAGAAGATGAGCTTCTTAATATTATGAGAGAATTTAATGAAGCGAAGGTTGAATATGATAAGATAAAAGATGCTTTAAGAGATGTGAGGGAAACTGGTTATGGTATGGTAGCACCACAACTTACAGAGATGAAGCTTGAAAAACCTGAAAAGGTTAAAGGTCGAAATGGATATGGTGTTAAGCTTAAAGCAAGTGCACCATCGCTACATTTAATAAAAGCCAATATAGAAACTGAGGTTTCTCCCATAATGGGAACAGAAAAAGAAAGTGAAGAATTGGTTCAATCAATTTTAGATCAATTTGACAGCGACCCATCAGAAATTTGGCAAAGTAATATGTTTGGTAAATCCTTAGAAGTGCTTTGTAAAGAGGGACTTCAAAAGAAACTTTATAAAATGCCAGAGGATGTGCAAGTAAAGATACAAAGAACCTTAGAAAAAATAATAAATGACGGAACTGGCGGACTAATTTGTATTATATTATAAGTTGAAAAATAAGAATATCCATTGGATATTCTTATTTTTTTAGAAGTTGTTATAATATAACAAAAGCATAGGAAAAAATATAATTAAAAAATATAAAATAAATAATTACTTTGTATATCTTGTAATATTAAATTCATATTTAAATCGAATATAATTGCTTGACTAAGTTAATACTTAAATGCAGATTATTTAACAATATGAATATTATATATAAGAAGTTACGGAAATAAATTCTTAAAAAGTAATGTAAAATAATAAGAAATGAAGTAAAATGAAAATGAAGAATTTATAAAAAAATAATCATATAAAATAATTATTAGTAAATATATAAGGTATAAATAGCTTATACTAAGGAGGATTATTATGAAAAAGGTAGCGGTTATATTTAATGGTGGTACTATATCAATGAAAGTAGATCCAAAGCTTCAAGCAGCGGTACCAACTTTAAGTGGAGAAGAGATAATGGCAATGACCACTGGTATTGAAGAGTATGCAGAAATAGAGACATGCACATTTTCGAGCCTACCAGGCCCGCATATGACTTCTGAAATTATGATGAAGTTAGCTAGATACATAGAGAGTTTCTTGATTAGAGATGATATTTCCGGTGTAGTAGTTACTCATGGAACGGATACTCTAGAAGAAACGGCATATTTCTTAGACTTGGTGTTAAAATCAGATAAACCTGTAGTGGTAACGGGATCCATGAGGAATAGTTCTGAATTAGGCTATGATGGGCCTGCTAACTTAACGGCGTCTATTTGTGTTGCTATCACAGAGGGAAGTAAATCAAGAGGTGTTTTGGTTTGCTTAAATGATGAGATTAACTGCGCAAGTGAGGTAACGAAAGAACATTCAATGCACTTAAATACATTTAAAAGTCCTGAATTTGGATCAATTGGAATAGTGGATAGCAATAGAGCCATTTATTATAGAGATGCAGCCATAAAGGATCATATTGATACGGAAAAGGTTGAAGATAGAGTTGATTTAATTAAGGCTGTAACAGGTATGGATGGTAAATTAATAGATTATTGTGTGGAAACAGGTAGTAGGGGAATAGTAATAGAAGCAATGGGTAGAGGAAATATACCTCCTAAAATGGCTGAAGCTGTGGGAAGAGCTATAGAGGCTGGTGTAGCAGTAGTTATGGTATCAAGATGTTACAAGGGCAGGGTTTTAGATTCTTATGGTTACCCAGGTGGAGGCAAAGGACTTAGAAATTCTGGAGTAATATTCGGTGATAGGTTACCTGGTCAGAAAGCTAGAATAAAACTAATGTTAGCATTAGGACTTACGGATAATAAAGAAGAGATTAAAAAGATTTTTGAAAAAGAACTATATAAGTAATAATTGCGAATTATATTAAAGAAGTGTTAACAAACATTCGTAAAAAACTTGACTATGTAATCTATGTATAATATAATAAACTCATGAGAGACTTATTCCATAAAACTTGTATAATGCTGAAAATAAGGTTCAGTTGTTTCTACCGAATACCGTAAATATTCGACTATGAGTTGTCTAAGGGTTCATATTGATTTTATATATTACTTTTTATAGTTATATTTAAAGCCTATTAAATCCTTAAGATTACTTTAAATCTTAAGGATTTTTTGTCTTTCAAATTATTAAAACTATTAGACACTTATGGGGGAAAGTTCGCAATTATAATGGAGGTAAGTAAATGGAAAATTCTAAAATCCAAAACTTTTTTAAGTTAAACGAAAACGGAAGTACTATTAAAAAGGAAGTCTTAGGTGGTATTACTACATTCTTAACTATGGCATACATTATTGTAGTAAATCCAAATATCTTAAGCTCTACAGGTATGGATAAAGGTGCACTAATTACAGCAACTTGTTTAACAGCTGCATTAGCATGTGTTTTTATGGGGCTTTATGCTAACCTACCATTTGCCCTAGCTTCAGGTATGGGCTTAAATGCTTACTTTGCATTCACAGTTTGTGGAGAAATGGGGATTCCATGGCAGGTAGCTTTAACAGCAATATTCTTAGAAGGTATTATTTTCATAGTATTATCAGTAACTAGCTTGAGAGAAACAATTGCTAACTGTATACCGAAAAATTTAAAATTAGCAGTAACAGGTGGTATAGGTTTATTTATTGCTTTCATAGGATTTGTAAACGCTGGAATTGTGGTTTCAAACGAGGCAACAAAGGTTTCAGCAGGAAATTTAGGGTCATTACCAGTAATAATTACTTTTATAAGTATTATAATAATTACTGTATGTTATAAAAAGGGAGTAAGAGGATCAATTTTAATTGGTATAGTTACAAGTGCGGTACTAGCGTGGAGTATGGTTTTTATAGCTCCAGAACTTGCAACAAAGTATAATATTGCATTACCAGGGGGAATAGCTGGGTACCAATCAATAGAACCAATAGCAATGAAAATGGATTTTTCTTATTTTACGGATCCACAAAAATTGATGACATTATTAGGTGTTACATTAACATTCTTATTTGTTGATTTCTTTGATACATTAGGAACTTTATTAGGAGTTGCATCTAAGGTTGATATGATTGATAAAGAAGGAAGAGTTAAGAATGGTGGTAAGGCGCTACTTGTAGATGCAGTTGCAACTACAGCAGGAGCTATGTTAGGTACATCCACAGTTACTACCTATGTTGAGAGTGCAGCGGGAGTTGCTGATGGAGCTAGAACAGGATTAGCATCTGTGGTTACAGGGGGATTATTCTTCTTAGCTATATTCTTCTCACCAATAATTATGGCTGTACCATCTTTTGCTACGGCACCAGCTTTAATATTTGTTGGATTATTTATGATTCAAAATGTTGTTAAAGTTGATTTCACAGATTTTACAGAGGGTGTTCCAGCTTTTTTAACAATAGCACTTATGCCTTTGACATATAGCATAGGAGAAGGTTTAACAATCGGTATTCTATCATACGGAGTATTAAACTTCTTTTCAAATCTATTTGAAAAAGATAAGTCTAAAAGAAAGAAGGTTTCACCAATTATATATGGATTAACAATTATATTTATACTAAGATATGTATTAGGTTAAATATTAGGTTAATGAGTCTTAAAAGGTAATAAAAGGTATAATATTTTAATTAAAGGGAAGTTGCTTAGCAATTTCCCTTTATTCATTATTTTTTACTGTAAAGATATTGATAAAATATATTCACCTTGGTAAAATATAATGAATATTATAAAATATGCTATATAAAGGGGGATATTATGAAAAATAATAATCGATTAGGGAATATAAAAGAATATCATTTTAAAAATTTAGATATAATAAAGAAAAAGGCTATAAGTGATGGGGTAGATCTTATAGATTTAAGTATAGGGGATTCTAATATTCCTGTAGATAAAAGAATATTAGAAGCTTTGACTGACTCATTTCTTAAGGAAGGATTTAATAAATACCCACCGTATGAGGGTATTTATGAATTAAAAGAGGCTGTAATAAAATATTATAGGGAGAGATATGAAGTAAGTCTTACAATGGATGAGGTGGTTATTCTAATTGGGTCTAAAGAAGGTATAAATAACGTAATACCGGCTGTTTGTAATATTGGTGATTATATAATAGCACCAGATCCAGGATATCCGGTGTATGCTACATCAGCATTATTATGGGGA
The DNA here is from genome assembly GCA_036657335.1 of Clostridium sp. Lineage (GTDB taxonomy): Bacteria > Bacillota > Clostridia > Clostridiales > Clostridiaceae > Clostridium_D. The sequence continues at coordinate 56,347 of JAVXGR010000003.1, forward strand.
TGTAAGTCCTATAAAGTAGAATTAAGAGAAAGTGAAGGATATCTTCCAAAGTTATCAGATATACCAGAGGATATTGAAAGTATAGCGAAGATTTTTTTTATTAATTATCCCAATAATCCTACTGGAGCTGTAGCTACAGAAAAATTTTATAGAGAGATAATTAAGTATTGTGAGAAAAATGATATGGTATTATGTAATGATGGTGCATATAATGAAATTGTACAAGGAAGTACTAAGGCTACAAGCATACTACAATTTGATGATAATAAGAGCGTAATAGAATTTGGAAGTCTTTCAAAACCATATAATATGACAGGTTTTAGGATAGGGTATGCAGTAGGGAATAAACCAGTAATAAGAGCTTTAGCTAAACTTAAAAGCAATGTAGATTCAGGGCAATTTAAGCCAATACAGTTTGCAGCTATTGAAGCTTTAGGATTAGGTGAGGAATATTTAGATAAAATCAAAGAAATATACACTGAGAGAAGAATTGCAGCGGAAGAAATATTAAGAGAAAAAAACATTGAATTTTTTAAAACTACAGGTGCCTTTTATATATGGGCGAAAACTCCTAAGGGATATAAAACTAGAGAGTTTTGTATGGAAATTCTAAGTAAGTGTGGAATTGCAGTGGCTGAGGGTAGTATATTTGGAAGTAGCACAGAGGAGTATTTCAGAATTGCATTAACACAGAATAAAGAAAGAATTGTTGAAGCTTTGAGTAGATTAGACCAATATTAAATATAAGTCAGGGGGAGTTATATTTTTAACTTGAAATTTGTTGCACCTTTTAGGTATAATGGATAGTATGAATTTAAATGCATATCGGAAGGTGGATAATAATGGTTTATAGTATGACTGGTTTTGGACGAGGAAGTGTTACTGAAAATGGTAAAACTTTTATTGTTGAGATTAAAAGTGTTAATCATAGATATTTAGATATTAACATTAAGATGCCTAGAATTCTTTTACCTTTAGAAGATAAAATAAGAAAAATGGTAGGAGAAAAATTAAAAAGAGGAAAGGTAGATATTTATATAACTCAAAAGAATTATTCTGTTGATAATTCGGAAGCTGTTTTAAACAAAGCTTTATTAGAGAGTTATATAAATTGTCTTAAGGAAATAAAGGAAAATTATAATCTTAAGGATGATGTTTCAGTATCTGATATTTCAACATTTCCTGATGTTATAACTCTTCAGTCTAAGGAAGAGGATATTGATGCTGTGTGGAATACAGTACATAGTGCATTATTGGAATCCTTAGATTTACATATTGACATGAGACGCCAGGAAGGCGAAAGACTTTCTAAAGACATAAAGGAAAAATGTGAGATAATAAGAGCTTTTGTTTTAAGTATAAATAAGAAGGCTCCATTTGTGGTTAAAGAATATAGAGATAGTGCGACTTGTTGCTAGACAAAGGTAAGCGTGGGTTTACTACAAAACTAGCCTAATAACTATAAGTTATTAGAACTGATATTACGAAAG